>CAZOTC010000323.1:0-3030 GCA_964582605.1 uncultured Geobacter sp.
TGGCGATGATATTTACATTGCAGCCGTAGACTGTACCGGCCACGGTGTACCCGGCGCTTTCATGACCATGACGGTCAATGCCGTGCTGAATCATATCGTCGATACCCATTGTGCTGATGATCCCTGTCGTATCCTGCAGGAGACAAACCGGTTGCTGCAGGAAACCCTGCGACTGCGACAGGATGGAGACAGCATAGTGGATGCCGGGCTTGATATTGGGCTCTGCCGTATTGATGCTGTCCGGCGCAGGTGCTCCTTTGCCGGAGCCGGTATCTCCCTCTACCAGTCCTGTGGCGGACAGGTCTTTGAAATCAGGGGCGACCGTCAGCGGATCGGGTACAGCGGCAGTGATCCGACCTTTGTCTACCAGGTCCATCAGGTGGAGCCCGCAGATGAGACGGCGCTCTTTATGACAACGGACGGCTTTCTGGATGAAGGCGGCGGTCCCAAGGGGTACGGTTTCGGCACGGCCCGTTTCCGGGAAATGCTGGTAGACGGTTCCGGACGGCCATTGAAAGAACAGCAACGCGCCTTTGGGCAGCAGCTTGATGACTGGCGCGGCAGCAGAAAACAGCGCGACGATATTACAGTGTTTGGATTCCGTTTGTGATATGAAAGGAGTCGTCATGGATCTGTACAACCTGAGAGAACAATTCGATGCATCCGGTATGATGATGTGCTTTAACGGACCATTTTCTCACAGCATCATTGAAGAGATCGGTACTGCGCTGCGTAATCACCTGGCTGCAGAAAACATAGCCAGGGCAGCAGTGCTGGATGTCTTTGCGGTGTATATCGAGCTGGCCCAGAATGTCCGTAACTATTTGACGCTGCGCGGATTGGGGCAGGGGGAAACCTCGGCCTCGATCATTACCATTGCCCGCTGGGGCGAAGGGTATGCCATTTCTTCCGGGAACATGATCCTGAAAGAGGATGCCGCTCCTTTGTGTGCACGGATCGATGCAATCAACAGCATGACTCCGGAAGAGCTGAAGCGAAACTACAAGGAACAGATGCGCCGTGATGTGCAGCCTGATGCCCTGGGTGCCGGACTTGGCCTGCTCGAGATTGCCCGGCGTTCTTCAGCCCCCATGCGCAGCGAGCTGCGTGAAGTTGATCAGACCTATCTGTTTTTCAGTCTTACCGCCTATGTGTAGTCATGGAGACAACCATGGAACATCTTGAGATCCCCCAGACATCGTCAACCCCTCAGATAGTCTTTACCACTGAAACCTGCACGCTGGTCATTGCCGGTGAATCCTACCCTGAGAACTCGTTTCTCTTTTACGGGCCTGTGCTGGCCTGGGTGAAGCAGTATCTGAAGGAGAACGAGAACCTGACGCTTGATATTACCATTACCTACATGAACAGCAGCAGTACCAAATGTATGCTGGACCTGCTGGATATTCTGGAGGATGCTGCCGGACGTGGCGCACGGGTCGGAATTGTCTGGCGGCACGACCCGGAAAATCCGCGTTCACTGGAGCTGGCTGAAGAGTTTTGTGAAGAAGTCACCTTTGCCTTTGAAATAGTGGCAGTTTCCAAATGAAAACCACCAAAAAGACCCTGTCCCGGAAGACCGGTGCTGATGATCCGATGCTTTCCCGTGCGGAACAGATATTGTTCAGGCCGCCTTCAGACCGGATAGAGCTGCTTGCAGAATATTATGTGCTGGCCGAAGGGTTTAAAAAGCTCCATCACCAACTGTACAAGACCATTGCGATCAGCGATTCATACCAGAATGAGCTGAAGGAACTGTCCAAAAAACTGGAACAATCCGACATCAAGCTGCGTCAGCTGAGCGAGGTTGCGCTGCCGATCTGTATGTACTGTCACAAGATCCGTACCGATGATGATTATTGGCAGCGGCTGGAGACCTATTTCAGCAGCCATGTGGATATCATGTTCAGTCATGGCATCTGTCCTGATTGTGTCAAGACCACTTACCGCCGTCTGGGTGAACGGGGACAGACAACCGTTCCTTTGCAGCAGGCACCGGTTTCCCGTCAGAAAACAGCGGTGCCTGATGATGAGTCGTTGCGGGAGATGAAGGAACTTCTGCAGCGTGTCTCTGCTGCAGGAGATCCGCTCGCCCCTGAACTGGAAAAGGTGATTACCCGCTACAGCAAGCTGCTGCGACGCTTCAATAAAATTGTAACAATCAGTGACTCATACCAGTTTCAGCTGCAGGACCTGAACATGCGGCTGGAGCTGATGGTGCGGACCGATATCCTGACCGGGCTTGCCAACCGCCTGGAGATGCTCAACCAGCTTGAGATAGAACAGAAACGTTCAGAGCGCCACAACAAGAACTTTTCCCTGATCCTTGGTGATCTTGATCACTTCAAGCAGATCAACGACACCTACGGCCATCTGGCCGGTGACCGGGTGTTGCGTCAGATAGCCGGGCAGCTGCGGGACAATTTGCGCTCTGAGGATGTCTGCGCCCGTTGGGGCGGAGAAGAGTTCATGATCCTGCTGCCGGAAACCACTCTGGAGCAGGCAGTGGTCGTGGCGGAAAAGCTTGCCGCAGCGGTACGGGAAAAGGAGATCAGCTGGGATCAGCAGACCATACGCTTGACCATGAGTTTCGGGGTAGGTTCGTTCGTCGCCGGTAAAAGTATTGATGCGTTTATCCAGCGGGTTGATAACGCCCTCTATGCAGCCAAGCATGCAGGTCGCAACCGGGTGGCCGTTGTCAAGGAACAGGAGCCGACTGACTGATGACGGATCAGGAGCTTGAAAAGCAGATCAGGACCGGCATTTTTCTGCCGGTCTATTTTTTCTATGGAGAAGAGCCTTTTCTGCTGGAGCGGGCCGGACGCCGGGTGATGGAGCAGGTTGTTGATCAGTCCATGAAGGACTTTAACCTGAACATCTATTACGGTGCCGACTGCAAGGGAACGGAAATCCTGGATACCTGCCAGACCCTGCCGATGTTCAGCGAACGTCGGGTCGTGGTGGTCAGGCAGGCGCAGGTCGTCGCGTCGGAGGCTTCCGGCACGAAGCCGTAGCCGTCGCTATCGAAGC
>CAZOTC010000324.1:0-3023 GCA_964582605.1 uncultured Geobacter sp.
TGCATCTCCATGTGATGCGATTCCGGACAAGCCTGAACTCTCCTCTACAGCAAATAGCTCTTCAAGCCCGAAACGTGGTATTGCCTCGACCCGAAACCAGGCCATAAGCCGTTCACGTTGTTCCGGTGAGGTTAATGCAACATCAGAGGCTTCCGGATTGAGCCACACCCACGCCAGGTACGCAAGCCAGCAAACCCCGGTATAAACCGGATGATCGATCTTCAGCCAGAGCGGCTGGTGCATGTGCCAGTACGGTCCATGGCCCAGATTCCTGACCCCTTCACAGAAATACCAACCCAGATACCGGGCAAGACTGTTGAGGTCATTCAATGGGCAGGTTGCCTGAAGGCCCTCATTGATTAACCATGAGTACCAGGCCAGTGTGCTGAGCGCAGGGATATGTGGAGCAACGGGATAGACCGGGCTCGTAAGCATCCCGATATGCTCTTTCGAAATATGATTGAACAGACTGTGCTCCGGCACCCCGCACACAAAAAACCATCGGATAAAGCCCGTGTAGCCCTCCGGCGAATCCGGGGAATGCACAGCGCTGACATCCGCCCTCTCCCTCCAGATATACCTCATGAGCCGCGTCAACGGAAAAAGTTCTCCGGCCGGAGCGGGGGAGATGATGTCATTCAGGTGAGTGAGGCAGGAAGGATCAAGATGTCTTGCAGCCGCAGGGTACTCTTCGTGACCGTGCAGAACCCACCAGATTTCGAATTCTTTTTGGGCTTCCGGGTCGTCGATAGCGGCTCGATTGCGTATGTCGTCGCGCAATAGCCAGGCAAACCGCAACTCCCGGGGCAGGCAGGCATCATCTTGGCAGGGAGGTCTCATTTCATTGAACACACAGATGATCAATCCATCAAAGGGACAGGAAGTTGCGTTTCTCAGGTGACTGTATACCAACGGAAATGAGGCTGCGTCAATGGATATTGCCTCCGTCTCAGGATGCGTGATACAAGGATATTCTTGACTCTTCAGGCAAGACGGTCTCACCATGACACTAAACCACGAAAAGGGCGATATTGGTGAAAACTCTCTGCATTACAGGAAATACTGCGTTCAGTCTTGCATCCGTTACCGGTATACTTACAGCAGCCGGCATGCAACAGGCGCTCCCTTCGCGACAGGATGCCACCCTGACCATGCAGGCCTGGCATGATCGGATATGCAGCGCCCATCCCTCCTCAGGATCGGAACTGCAGATAGATGCTCCCGGTATCTTCTGGAACCAGATGGCCGGCGACATCTTTCTGGCAAACTACAACTCTGTGCTCTGGGGATGGTCATCGCCAGTCAGTGTCAGGCTGCTTGAGTACTGGCTTGCCTTTGATCCGGCCATCCTGTTTCTGATGGTCTATACCGACCCTGTCACAGCCCTGGCTGAGGCTATAAGCAGTGAATTACCGCAGGATGATACTGCCGACGTCCTTGCAGGCTGGCAGGCCTCCACAAAGGAGATGCTGAGGATATATAACCGTCATCCTGAACGCTGTCTGTTGCTGGACTACCGCCAGTGCTGCGCAGCTCCGGCAGCCTTGCTACAGCTCTGCAACCAACGCTGGGGGCTGGTACTGAACAGCCCTGCCGCAGCGCCATTATCCGGGATAAAGCTGCCTGAACCACTCCCCTGCTATCTGGCCCATGCCTCTCTGCAAGGGCATCCTGAGATCCAGGAACTCCAGAGAGAGCTAGAATCCTCATACACCCGGCTCTCCTCCGGAGAACCGGCCCAGACAGATCATGCCGCGCCTCCGCTTGCAGCGGTGGTCGATGAATATCGCTCACTACTTGCCGCTCACACCAGAGAGGTGCAACAGCTTAAAACCATTCAAGAACTTCAGTCCATGCGGGATATTTCCCAGGAAGAGCTCGCCGGGCTGCGTCAACAGCTGAATCTGGCAAAAGAGCAGGAGAGAAACATATCAGAAGAAAATGAGCTCCTAATTCTGCAACTGCATCAGGTACAGGAAGAGCTTGAACACTACTTCCTGCTGCACCAGCAGCTTCAGCAACAGAACCGCCAGATTGAGGCCCGCCGGCAGCGGATGCTGGAACGTCAGCCTGAGTACACCGATTACACCGCCATAACCGTTGAGCAGACCCCGGAGGAGACGGCAAGCCTGACCGTCAGATGGACGATCAGCAATCTGGAGGCTGCCGGACGTTGCCATAACCTGTTCGTCTTCAAAACCGTAACTGACTATGAAACCTGCGGCATACAGATTCATCGCGACTCCCTGGACACCCCTGATCCGCTGCTGCGCTGGCCCTCTGCTGCCCAAAACGAGAAAGAGCTGCTTCTCCTGCCTGCAGGCACTGCAGAGGATATAGTGCCAAGGGTTGAAACCCTGCTTGAACTCTCAACTTCAGACTGGGATCTGGTGAACAGCCTGCTGGGACTGATGGACTCCGTATTAAAACACAATGAAGTGGAGCTGCCAGCCAGCCTCCGGGTAAACCGGCTTGAAACAGCGCTCGCAAACCTGCGCGCCCGTATGCTCAAGCTTCCTCCGGTGTTCCGCTACAACAGCGTAACCCTCAAGCGTTCACAGGTAAACCCCGACTATGAGCACCTCTGGCTGCAGTTTGAAGGTGTCAGCTTCGCAGGCAGGCGGTGGCCAGTATTCGAGTTACGCCTCTCCTGCGCCGATGTACGGCCGGACTGTTTCGGCGATCTGCCGAAGCTTGAATTTCCTCAAGGGGCAGGCCAGTCGCCGCTGGAAAACTGGTTTATCGAATCAACCGACGACTTCGGGCCGAAGTTTGAACTCCGGTTCAACCTGTCTGCCTCTGCCATGGATACGGCGGTATGGCAGCGACTAAGCAGCAATGACCAGGAGTTCGTCAAGGCTCTGGTAGTACGTCTGGGGAAAATTGTTTGCACCCTGCAGCAGTCAGGCGCAGAACTTGTCCGTCCCTGGCAGCAGTGGACAGACATGGCAGAGAGGGTTGGACGCCTGCTGTTTACGCTGACAACACCGCCTGCTCACGGCTCACGGCAATGACGCAACTGA
>CAZOTC010000325.1:0-3014 GCA_964582605.1 uncultured Geobacter sp.
GGATGCGCCGGTCAGGGCTGGCGAGACCGTACGCCTTGAGTGCAGCTATGATCGCAACCAGTTGCTCAACCTGCACCTGATCCGTAAAGGGGAAACCACCGGTGAAGTGCAGTATCGCAAAGAACATCCCCTGACCCACATCATCAACCCCCAGCAGACCAAGGTACGGATTGAGGAAACCGAAGAACGCCTGCGAACACACCTGCTGCAGCCGGAGGCCCGCAAGCGGACCATTATAGGGCTTGCTGAAGACTGTGCCGAGCTGCGCCAATATGAAAAGGCCATCTCCTGCCTCTCTGGCCTGATGCGTGAGCGCAATGAACAGGATGCGGGCATGCTCAACAAGATGGCTATTTACTACGGCCATATGAACGACACAGACCGTGAAGAAAAACTGTACTGCCAGGCAAGCGCCGCCGACCCGACCTGGAGCGCCCCATGGTTCAACCTCGCCCTGCTGATGAAAAACCAGCGGCGGTACAAGGAGGCACTGGACGCAATTGATATGGGCATCCGGCTGGATGAGGACGATGGGTCTGCCTACATCCTCAAGGCACAGATACTGGAGAAAACCGGGGATACAGAAGCATACAGCGAGGCCCTTGAGACCGGCTGGGAGAATTTCGGGCCGCTGGACATGCTGGAGGACTGGGAACTGTTCTGGTACCAGCGGGCTGCCGAGATGCGCAAGGATCCGGAAGCGGCAGCAGAAGCCAGGCAGGAACGCCAGTCACGTCAGGTTGCGGAAACCAGCCAGCCTGACGAGCACTATGGCGTATTGCCTGACCTGCTGGCAGCGTTATAATTTACACTTGCATTTTACAGCATAACTGTATTATAAAGGCTCATGGAGGAACGGTATGGAAAAGTACACGTTCAATGAGCTCTGTTCCCTGGTGGAGCTGCCGATCCGCACGGTACGCTTTTACGTCCAGAAAGGTCTGGTCAGCCCGCCGGAAGGTTCCCGTAAAGGGGCCTACTACACCAGCCATCACCTTGACCAGTTGCTGGCCATCCGTAAATGGCAGCGGGCCGGACTGTCCCTTGAACGGATCAGGGAGCTTTTATTTGAAGGAGCGGTTGAACCGGGCGAGCTGCCACCGCCACGGGGCCGCAGACCGGGAGATATTGAAGTATGGAGCAAGCTGTACATCAAGGACGGCCTTGAGATTCATCTGGAACCAAAGATGGCCGGGATGTCGCCGGAACAGGTGCGGGAGTTCTGCCGGCGGGTCATGGCGTGTGCTGAAGAACTGAGCGGGGGAGATCATGGAAACTGAACGGTATGCTGAACTGAAGGGAAACGGAACAGAGCAGCCGGTATTTGAAGGGGTACAGGTGCAGGCTGCATTGCAGGAGACCCTGGCCATCACCACCATTACACAGTCGTACCGGAATGCCAGTCCTACAAATATCGAGGCAGTCTACACCTTCCCCCTGCCGCTGGACGCCGTGCTGCTGGAGATGACCGTCATACTGGGGGACAAGACACTCAAAGGGACGATCCTGCCAAAGCAGGAAGCCGAAGAACAGAATGAAGAGGCGATTACCGACGGCGATGCTCCGGTCATGCTGCAGAATGAACAGCCCGGCATCTACACCATGAACGTCGGCAACCTGCTGCAGGGGGAAAAGGCGCAGATATGCATCCGCTACGGCATGTTCCAGTGCTGGCAGGGTGATACGCTGCGCTACCACCTGCCAACCACCATCGCACCGCGGTACGGATCAGCGGAGCAGGCAGGACTGGCACCCCATCAGGAGCCGGAGACCAGTCTTCTGGCAGAGCATCTGTTCACCTTTGACCTGAAGGTGTGCGGTCTTTTGAGCAGCATGGCCATCGAATCACCCAGCCATGAGATTGCTGTCCTGCGTAACCAGGAGGGTGCGGAAAGTCAGGTCAGCCTGGTACAAAAAACAGCCTCTATGGACCGGGACGTGATCATCACCATCAAGAAGACCTGCCGGCAGGCTGACGCAGCACTGATGGAGCAGGATGGTGACGAGTACCTGGTCTGGGCAAGCTTCCAGCCACAGTTCGAGCTGGCAGAGGATGCCACTGCCCGCAGCGTCAAGATCGTGGTGGACTGTTCCGGTTCCATGGCCGGGGATTCCATCGATCAGGCGCGGGAGGCACTCCTGCGGGTGCTTGATGAGCTGCGGCCCCAGGACTGGTTCAACATCGTTGCCTTTGGCAGTACCGCAACACCGCTTTTTAATGCCCAGGCCCCTGCCAGTAGTGAGTCCCTGGCCTATGCCCGCGGCTTCCTGAAAAAGCTGGATGCCGACATGGGTGGCACCGAGATAGGCAAAGCCCTGGAGATGGCCGTGCGGCTGCGGTGTCCGGAACAGATTCAGCAAGATGTATTGCTGATCACTGATGGTGAGATCTGGGAGTGGGAGAGGGTTGTGGCCAAGGTAGCAAAGTCGGGGCACCGCTTCTTTACGGTCGGGGTCGGGAGTTCCGTATCCGAGGCGTTTGTCCAAACCTTGGCTGATCGCACGGGTGGTGCATGTGAGTTGGTATCACCCAACGAAAACATGGCTGACCGGATCCATCGCCACTTCAAACGGATTGCCACTCCGCGTACAAGCGCCAGTCATCCGGTCTGGCCACTGCAGCCGGTCAGGGTTTTTCCTGAAGCTATGCCCACCATCTACGATGGTGACACCTGCAACCTCTTTGCCTGGTTTGCCGAACCTCCCGTTGGTAACGTCAGCCTGAACATCTCGTTGCCGGACGGTTCAGGACAGGTGCTGACTGCAGCAGTGAACCAGACACTGGAAGGTAGCGAGCAGGAACCGGTTGTGGCACGCATGGCTGCTGCCCTCAAGCTGCGTGAGATCACCGAAGAGAAGGAAGGTCAGGCGTTGGCAGTCAAGTACCAGCTGATAAGCCGCTGGACCAACTATCTGGCAATCGTCGTGCGGGATGAAGATGGCAAGGCCGAACCCCTGCCGGAACTGCACAAGGTCCAGCAGATGCTGGCAGCCGGGTGGGGGGGGACGGGGAG
>CAZOTC010000326.1:0-3010 GCA_964582605.1 uncultured Geobacter sp.
CTGCCGAGGTGACAACGGACACAGCCATCACACCGGGGTTATCGGATACGCCTTCAGCCGATAGTGAGATTGAAGCGCAGATACTCAACATGATTGCTGGCGGCTTAAGGAAAGGGGAAAGAAGCCCGGTTACAAAGCAGGTAGTAGAGCTTTTCAGTGGAGATCACCGTGAAGCTGCAAAAAAGGTGCGCGTAATAACAAACAGGTACAAGGATACGCCAAGCCATGAAAGCCTTAAATTACTGGCAAACAGGATCGACGGCGATAGGCCGAAGACCAAAACCAAAAGAAAGGAATAACGAAAATGACACGACTTGAATTGATTAAAGAGGTTGCAGTAAAGACCGAGCTTCCCAGTGCAACGGTAGACAAGTTTCTGAAGGCGTTCATGGCCACCGTTACCGAAACACTCACCAAGGGTGATATTGTGCGGCTGATGAACTTCGTGACCTTCTCAACCAGCAAGAGGGCCGCACGAAAAGGCGTTAATCCGCAGACGGGCAAAAAAAACGTCATTCCTGCTTCAACTGTTGTGAAAACACGCTTTGGCAAGGCGCTGAAGACCGCCGTCAATGGCGGGTAACAAGCTTGTATGAAATTACTTGAAAAAACATTTCAATCACCTATAATGAGCAAACAAATTGCAAACATTTCAGATTATTTTGTCTCGTTGTAGGTGAATGTTTTAGGTTAGTTAGCTGATTGGGTTAGAATCCAATACCGCCCGCCAAAGAAAACAAGTGGTTACGGACAAAAAGACCGTAACCACTTTATTTTTATTAAACATTCAGGCCAGCTACATGCTGAATATCTCTTGTCGTTGGTAGGGGGACGTGCCGGTAATCAGGTACTGTTCAAACATCTGATCATGCCTGTTGATATGCTGGAGGAGGAGTTTTCTGAGCTGTTGCAGGTCATCGTCAATGGAATGTGAACGGAGCGCCTTGTAACGAATGCCGGCGATTGTGGTGCAGATTCTGAAATGATCCTGCCTGTGGTCTTCGTAGGCCAGATAATCAATCGTAAACATATGCATGTTTTCAGAAACAGTTTGTCGCATGATGTTGCTCAGGAGTTCTTCGAGCTGCTTTTCCAGTTCTGCAGAAGCTGTTTGTGCGGCAGCAATGATTATTCCGTCGAGCACGGAGATCAGTCTGGTCTGCCTGCAGTCGTAAGACACAGAGTGAGAACTGTCTTTGTATGAGTTCAACAAACTATATGCGGACATGGCTTAGTCTCCTTGATTTGTCAGGCTGCCAGCAGATGGCCAAGCTTTTCCCGCTTGGTCTGCAGGTAGCGCAGGTTGGTGCTTATTGCCGTAATCTCAATCGGTACCCGCTCCACAATGTTTAATCCGTACCCTTCAAGCCCGATCATCTTCCTGGGGTTATTGGTCATCAGCCGAATCTTTCTCGCTCCCAGCGCCCGTAGCATCTGGGCGCCTATGCCGTAATCCCGCAGATCAGCCCTGAACCCAAGCGCCTCGTTGGCCTCAACGGTGTCGCAGCCCTGATCCTGCAGTTCGTAGGCCTTAAGCTTGTTGATCAGGCCGATGCCGCGCCCCTCCTGCCGCATATACAGCAGGATTCCCTTCTTCTCCTGTTCGATCCGATCCATGGCACGACTCAGCTGGCCGCCGCAGTCACAGCGGATGCTGCCGAATACGTCACTGGTCAGACACTCCGAATGCACCCTGACCAGCACCGGTTCGTCCGGGGTGATATCCCCTTTAACCAAGGCGATATGTTCCAGACCGTCGATGTCGTTTTCAAAGGCAACCACGCGAAACTTGCCGACCCAGGTCGGCAGTTTGGCCTCAGCTACCGGCCGCACCAGTGATTCGTGGTTCAGGCGGTGGGCCACCAGATCAGCCACCGAGCAGATCCGGATACCGTGCCGCAGGGCAAACTCCTTCAGTTGCGGCATACGGGCCATGCTGCCGTCTTCGTTCATGATCTCGCAGATCACCCCGGCCGGTTTCAGGCCTGCCAGACGGGCCAGATCTACCGAGCCTTCAGTCTGTCCGGTGCGCATCAGTACGCCGCCTTCCTTTGCCCGTAACGGAAAGATATGACCGGGCCGGGACAGGTCAGCAGGCCCGGTGTTGTCGGCAATGGCGGTCAAAATAGTATGGGCCCGGTCAGCAGCCGAGATGCCGGTTGTCACCCCATGGCGGGCTTCAATAGAGACGGTAAAGGCGGTACCATAGGGAGAATTGTTGTCGGCGACCATCAGGGGCAGGTTCAGTTGATCACAGCGCGCTCCGGTCAGCGTCAGACAGATCAGACCACGGCCATGCATCGCCATGAAGTTGATCGCTTCAGGGGTGACCAGCTCGGCAGCCATGGTCAGGTCACCTTCATTCTCCCGGTCTTCGTCATCAACCAGAATAACCATCTTGCCGTTGCGAATGTCCTTGATCGCCTGCGTTATCGATGATCGTGCCATGGGTTACCCCTCCTGAATCAATGCCGTTATATAGGTAGTGTGGAAAAAAGGGGGGGATTGCTCCCCCCATAACACCACCTAAGGAGGATACTTACCTGACGTAAGTGTCCGGTCTTAGCTTTGTATAGAGTATTTTGCACTGTCTGTGCCATAATGTAACATGCAGTAATAATTGCTGTATTTGTTGCTTGGAAAGGTTGTGGGCTGTCGTTTTGGTTGAGCTTGTTTTCATTTTGAGAGATCGTTTTTGCGATAGGTCAGCCAGCCGTCAGCTGAATAGCAGCCGAGTCCGCACCGGATCAGTGCAAAGGTACATAATTGAACTATAGATAAAGGCTCATGATAGATGAAGACTGCCAGAAGAAAATGCAGTGTGGGGGATAGGTACTGAATAAAGCCAATGGTGGTATGTTTCAGGCTTCGAGCGGCAGCCGCAAAGAACAGTAAAGGCACCACTGTACAGTATGCAGAGGAACACAGCTGACCGGACGATTCGGTGGGCAACCGCCTGAAGCGCCGGAACAGGGCCAAGTTGCTTGAAATAAACCGGAAAAACGTCCCA
>CAZOTC010000327.1:0-2993 GCA_964582605.1 uncultured Geobacter sp.
CTGTTGCGTCAGGCCCTGACCAAGGCCGGTGTTGACGTACCGGTCAAGATTGATCTGGAGCTGAGCAAGTACACCAACAACCGTGGTGCCAAGAAGCTGATGTTCAAACCTGAGCAGGAGCTGAAAGACCCCTACGGCGAAGTGAAGTAAACTGCAACAGTCAGAGTGGTTCAGGGCATTGATGAGGGCACCATGCCCTGCCGGGCGGGCTGTCGGTTGAACACCGGCAGCCCGTTTTCTGCGGATCCGCAGACCTGTGTGTGCTGTGCGGTTTTCTTGTTTTTGACTTGTATCAAGGCGATCCGCTGCGGACCTGTTATCTTGATAACGTTCCCAATGCTTTATAACTAATCGCTAATTTCATGAGGCTGTACGACAATGCCTGAACTTGTGATTGAACTGAACCGCACAGGTATTCTGGTTACCCTGATTACCATGCACAACTGGCTGCGCAAGGAGTTTACGACGGACTATGTCGGACTTGCCCTGCTGGAACAATGGGCCAGAGATGTCGGGGTTGAAGGCTACAGCATTCAGCTGCGGACAACTGACGAGCAGTTGTCGGATCTGACTGCTGAGTTGGCAAGAAGGCTGACAAATCTGAAAAACAGTGTACACTGCACAACAAAATAGCATGGCCGGACGAAAGAGCCGATTTAATATGCAGAATTGCCGCTTATTTTTATATCAGGAGGTTTATTCATGCTCAAGAACATGACAATCCGGACCAAGTTGTTGTTGCTGCTGCTGTTGCCTGTTTTGGGACTGTTCTTCTTTTCCGGTCGCGAGATAGTGGACAAGTATGCCTCCATGCAGGCGCTCACGAAGACAGAGCACCTGTTGGGTCTTTCGGTTCGTACCGGCGCCCTGGTGCATGAACTGCAGAAAGAACGTGGACTCTCGTCCGGGTTTATCAACGCCAAAGGGGAGAAGTTCAAGGACGATCTGGGCAAACAGCGCCACCTGACAGATGAGCAGATCAAGCAGCTTGCTGCCTATACCGCTGCCAATCCCGATGCCGTGGAGATAGTGAAAACGGCCCTTGATGCTGCCTCAAAACAAAAAGAGAAACTGCAGGATATCCGTAGCAAGGTGGATGCCTTGAGTATCGAGGGCAAGGACTCTTTTGCCTTTTATACCGCCATTAACTACGCCTACCTGGATGTGGTTGCCGCAGTGGGACGCAATAGCCAGGATCCGGAGCTGATGCGGTCTGCCATATCCTACTTTGCCTTTTCAAAGGTTAAGGAAGAGATGGGCAAGGAGCGGGCTACCCTGAATGCGGTGATCGCAGGTAACGCCTTTACCCCTGAAACCTACCAGCGCACCTTTGCCATTCTATCGGCCCAGCGCAGCTTTATGGAGGGGTTTCGCAAGTTCGGCTCCGAAACTGCCGTTGCCTTGTATGACAGTAAGGAACAGTCTGAACAGTTTAAGAAAGTCGACGAACTGCGTAATGCGGTTGTCTCAAAAGGGATGGATGGGAATTTCGGCATTGAGGCGTCGGTCTGGTTCAGTGCCATTACCGCCAAGATTGATCTGATGAAGGCCATTGAAGACGGGCTGGCCCAGGAGATTCTGCAACAGGCTCAAAAACTGCATGCCGCGGCCCGGACGACCCTGATCCTGAGCGTCGGTTTTTCTGCGGTGATGGGTGGTTTGACCCTGCTGCTCTCGCTGCTGATAGTCAACAGTATTACCTCGCCGCTGAAATCTCTGGTGGAGATGCTGCAGGATATCGCCCAGGGTGAAGGTGACCTGACCCGCCGTCTGGAGACCGGCCGCAAGGACGAGTTCGGTGAAGTGGCAAGCTGGTTCAACCGCTTTGTTGACAATATCCATTCAATCATCAGCCAGGCCACAGCCACCACCATGCAGGTTGCCACCGCCTCCAACCAGCTGCAGAGTACCGCCGAGCAGATCGCCACGGCAGCGGAAGAGGTGGCCTCCCAATCTGCCACTGTGGCCACGGCCAGCGAAGAGATGTCCGCCACCTCCAATGATATCTCCCGCAACTGTTCCATGGCATCGGATATTGCCAACCGGGCCAGCGAGATGGCCGACAACGGTGCTCAGGTGGTGCAGGAGACCCTGCGCGGCATGGAGCAGATCGCCGAGAAAGTCCGAGAGTCAGCCCATACGGTGGAAGCGCTGGGGGCCCGCTCGGACCAGATCGGGGCTATCGTCGGTACGATTGAGGATATAGCCGACCAGACCAACCTGCTGGCTCTGAACGCTGCCATTGAGGCGGCCAGGGCCGGTGAACAGGGACGCGGTTTTGCCGTGGTGGCCGATGAGGTGCGCGCACTTGCAGAGCGGACCACCCGCGCCACCCGCGAGATCGGCGGGATGATCAAGGCGATCCAGCAGGAGACCGGCGGTGCCGTGGCCTCGATGGAGCAGGGGGTGAGTGAGGTTGAGAAGGGGATGGACAGTTCCCGCCGTTCAGGTGATGCCTTGCAGCAGATCCTGGAAGGAATCAACGAGGTGACCATGCAGGTGCATCAGATCGCCACTGCTGCTGAAGAGCAGACTGCCGTGACCGGAGAGATCTCCACCAACATCCATCAGATTACCGACGTGGTACAGCAGACCGCCAACGGTGCCCATGAAACAGCCGACGCGGCCACCATGCTGTCAAAGCTTTCCAATGACCTGCAGGGGCTGGTTGGGCGTTTCAAGCTGTAGCACCGGGTTTCTTTTGTATAGTCACACCAGATCGGGCAGCCTTCCACAGTATGGAGGGCTGCCCGATTGCGTATATCCCATAGTATAACTCTTTTAGCTGCTTACGGCTTTTTCATCAGCATAGCCATCTGTTTGATCGGGGTCTTATCAACCTGTTTGCCGTTATGACAGAACAGAACGAGATTGAAATCTCCGGAATGGTGCTACCTGTCTAAAACTATTTCATAACCGGTGCTGCGGCCACCGCCATCAGCTTTTTTCAGAATCCCATGTTTCAGTAATGCCGTGATATCCCTCAATGCCGA
>CAZOTC010000328.1:0-2985 GCA_964582605.1 uncultured Geobacter sp.
TCCTGAATGCCTCGTTTTATAACTCAGGAGTGTCCACTAAACTAGTGGCGATTCAGTGAAGGTGAATGTGTAGACTTTTTGCCAGTGCAGACTATCCGGCAGGGACGCGGGAGTCTCTGGTCGGCGGCAGCGTGATCGCCAGCAGCCCCCCCAACAGTGTCAGCAGCGCTGCCAGCAGGTAGCCGTTGCTGAAACTGCCGGTTGAACGGGCCAGGATACCGGCAACTGCGGGGCCGGCCGATTGGCCGGCAGCGAAAAAGAGAGTTACGGTGGCAAATGCTGCTGCGGCCCGGGCAAGCCCCAGATATTCAGCCACTGCTGCAGTCATGATGGCCGGTATGGCAAATACAGCCAGTCCATACAACAGGATCGAAGCCATCAGCCACATTCCTCCCAGTTTCAGTCCTACCAGCAGATAGGCTGCAGTTTGCACCAGCAGTACCAGTGCCAACCCCCATTTGCGACCGATCCGGTCCGAAAGCCCGCCGAACAGTACCCCGGAAAAGAGGCTGAACAGGCCGACCCATGACCAGTAGAACCCGGCAGTTGCCTCGGGAAAACGGTATTCCCGCACCATGCTGGTGACCAGAAAGGTGCCGTAGATCATGAAAGTGGCGCCAAAAGCTGCGTAGATCAACCCCAGACGTAGCAGCAGGGCTGCATCCCTGGCCTGCTCACGACTGACAAACTGTTCAGCCTGACACGGCTCCGGTTCGCCAATCGGCTCCAGCCCCATCTCGGCCGGACTGTTACGCAGCAGCAAGCCGGCAAACAGAGCAACCCCCAGGCAGATCAGCCCCAGGGTCAGCCAGCCGATCCGCCAGCCAGCCGCGCCAAAACTGTTGTTCAGGTACGGGATCAACAGACCGGCCAGCACAATCCCGGCCCCGTTGCCGCCGATGGCCAAGCCGAGCGCCCGACCGCGCCTTGAGCGATGGAACCAGTAGGTGATCAGCAGCATCAGGGGGATATTGGCAAAGCCGCCGCCGATTCCGGCCAGGGTGTAGAGCGTGAACAGTTGCCAGAAGGCAGTACTGCGACTGATCAACAGGAGGGCCACGCTGATCAGCAGCAAGCCTGCAGTAATGGCAGTACGGGGCTTGATACACCGGAGGGCAGGCGGCACCAGCAGTACCAAGGCCAGATAACCGGTAAAGTTGCCGGTGCCGATGTATCCGGTCTGGCCAGAGCAATGACCCAGCCGTAATGAAAGCGTCTGTTACCAGATGGCAGCTGTGAGAACATGCTGCATTTCTGTCTTTGAATGGATCGTCAGGACACCGAGCGTGAGCTTCTTGTCGTCGGCATTCGATACAGCAGCCAGGCATATACTGAACAGTATGATGCAGATCAGCAGCTGGAAAGATCGTTTCATGGCAGCTGTTCCTGGTTGTGCCGGCCTGATGACGGGTTACTGATTTGGTACGGCACGGCTGACGCCCCTTGTCTCACTGGTACCTGTTTGCAGCATGTATGAAGTCTGCCACGGCAAAGTGTTTTGTCAAGCCGTTCAGGCAGGCATTTTGGCATAGGGTGCCGTCCGGCGCGTGCTGCCTGTTTGACGGATGCCGGCTCCGGGTGTATAGGGAACAAAGAGTGTTCATTCACCAACACAAGTCAAAAGGAGGAACGTATGAAGCGCATGGTTATCGGGGCCGCCTGTATGCTGATGCTGGCTGCGGGTACCGCCTCTGCTGATGAACTGAAGGATGCCACGGACAGGCTGCTGCCGTTGACTGACCGGATCACGAAGCTGGGTGCAAGTGCTGTTGCGAAGGATTCGCAGGCCCAGCTTGCCGCGGCCCAGGAGACACTGGGGGCGGTCAAGGCTGCGATCTCGGCAAAAAACGGTCCGCTGGCCCTGCAAAAGACCGAGTTGGCCGATATCCAGATGACGATAGCCGAGGCGAAATCTGAAGAACTGGACAGTGCAGAGCAGCTTGTATTGCGGCGTGCTGAGCTGAAAAAATATGATGCCCAATTTGACCAACTGCTGCAGACAGGAGGTAAGTGATATGTTGAAATGTATTGTTGCTGTTGCGTTTGTGCTGTTGTTGAGCATTCCTGCGCTCTCGGCAGAAAAGGTCGACCTGCCTGCCCAGATCGCTGCGGCAAAGGTGTCGGTTGAGAATATTGCCGCGTCGGTCGGGAACTACCCCAAGGCGCTGACTGAAATCGAAAAGGCGCGGCAATCATTGAAAAAGGCAGAGCAGGCCTATGACAAGGGACAAAAGTGGATGGGGCTGGGGGGGCTGAAACCTGAAGCTGAACAGGAGGTCCGTCATAACCTGCAAATGGTCGAAATGGCAACAAACTTGGCAACGTCAAGGGCAGCCAAGGGGCGCAATGATGAAGAGGCAGCCGCAATCGATAAACAGCTGGCTGTGGTCAAGGCCAGGGTGAAACTGCTGGAGGATCGCAAGGCTGAAGATGACCGTCTGCGCCAGACAGCCCGGAACTATGATGCCGCCTCAAAAGAACTGACGGATCTGAAGGCAAGCCGGACAAAGCTTGCAGCGCAGCTGGATCAGGTAACGGCTGACAAGAAGAAACTGGAAGATCAGGTTGCTGCGCTCTCGGCAGAAAAGGCAGCGCTTGCTGCCCAGCTTGATGCAGCCAGGAAAACGGTGCAACCGGCAACTGCGCCACCAGTACCTGCAAAGTAGTCAAAAAATGCTCTGTTGATAACAGCCTCCTGTAGATATGACAGGGGGCTGTTCTATTTCTGCCGTATTGAAAAAATATCAGAGACCTTAAAACCGGGATCAAGATCAAAGGTCTCTTGAATCAGTTGCTGGGTCAATATCTCTGCCGGTTGTCCATCGGCCAGCAGCTGCCCCTGGCGGATTACCAGCAGGCGATCAAGGTTGCGGGCCAGGATCAGGTCATGCAGCGCAAGCAGGATGGTCAGGTTGTGGGTCTGGCAAAGAGACCGCAGCAGGGTCAGCAGCTCATACTGGTAACGCAGGTCAAGCCCGGCCAGCG
>CAZOTC010000329.1:0-2984 GCA_964582605.1 uncultured Geobacter sp.
GGGGCACTGCAGGCAGCATTTATGCAACTGAAGGAACGTCTGGCAGGTGAAGGCCTGTTTGACGAAGCTCACAAACAAGCCTTGCCGCGCATGCCGCAACGGGTCGGCATAGTTACCTCTGTCAGTGGAGCTGCACTTCAGGACATACTGAATGTGCTGGGGCGACGTAATGCCGGATTAGACCTGCTGATCTACCCGGTGCGGGTGCAGGGAGAGGGGGCGGCAGCAGAGATCGCTACTGCCATTGATGACCTGAACCGGCTGCAGGCAGCTGATGTACTGATTGTGGGACGGGGGGGAGGTTCGCTTGAGGACTTGTGGGCCTTTAACGAAGAGCTGGTTGCCCGGGCTGTTTATCAATCAAAAATACCGGTTATCTCTGCCGTAGGCCATGAGACCGATTGGACTATCTGCGACTTTGTTGCTGACCTGCGTGCACCAACACCATCAGCTGCCGCCGAACTGGTCTGTACTGCCCGAGAAGAGCTGCTCAATCAGCTTGACGCTCTTTTCCACCGGCTTCAACAGGCAATGTCAGGTCAACTTCGCCTCCGCGCACAGACGCTTGTAGGATTAAACCGTGCTTTACACGATCCTTCCCGCCTGCTTGGTCATCAGGTGCAACGGGTCGATGACCTGTCCGAGCGTTTGGACCTGGCATTGAGAAACCTGATTGCTCGGCGCAGGGAACAGCTTGCCCGCCATGAGCAATCTCTTGCTGGAGCACATCCCGGCATAAGCATCAGCAGGCTACGCCAAAAATTAATGCTGTTGTCTGAGCGTGCCGAACGCAGGGTAAGCAGTCAGCTTGAACTCTTGGCAAGGGCCCAAGGGGAAGCAATTGCACGCCTGGACGCACTTTCACCATTGCACACCTTGGCTCGAGGATTTTCTGTGGTTGAACGGGTGTTGGATGGGAAAATTGTGAGGAATACTGCTGAGTTGCAGATTGGTGAAAAATTGAGACTGAGGTTACAGCAAGGCAGCGCCTTATGTCTGGTTGAAGAAATCTACAATGATTCCGGTGTAAAGGCAACCACCTGATCGATACTGTCTGCACCAATGGTCAACATTACCAGTCGATCAACCCCCAGTGCAATTCCTGCAGATGGCGGCATGGCTGACAACTCAGCAAGAAACGGTTCCGGTAAAGGCAGTTCTGGCTTACCCATCCGCAGTCTAATCCGGTTAGCCTCATTAAAGCGCACTCTCTGCTCTACTGGTTCTGTTAACTCGCTGAAGCCGTTTGCCAACTCTAATCCTCCCACGTACAACTCAAACCGTTCCGCAAAATCAGGTGCATCCGTTTTTATTCTGGCAAGCGCTGCCAGCTGTGCCGGATAATCCTTCAGGATGACAGGAACCTCAAATTTTTCTAGAGCAGGTTCGATCTGGTCTGTAAGAAGCAGATCAAAGAGCCCGTTTTGCATGCTGGTCAAGGCATCGGCCTTGCTGAAACGTAAAAATGCCTCCTGCACGCTGAAATGCTGCCAAGTTTGATGAGGATCAATCTTGCGGGCATTTCTGTTGAAACAGGCGTCGGCAGTACAGCAATCCGCCACATGTTGCAACAGGCCAAGGCAATCCTGCATCAGATCACGGTAATCCGCATTTGTACGATACCACTCCAGCATAGTGAATTCAGAAAGATGTCGGGAACCCCGCTCATCGGCTCGCCAACAGCGACAGATCTGAAATATTTTATCATGGCCACGGCAAAGCAACCGTTTCATACAGATTTCTGGTGAGGTCTGCAATTGCCAGGGCAGGGCAGGGACGGGATCAATGTACTCTTCAGGTGCGTTTGCAGGAATAAGAAAAGGGGTTTCTACTTCGAGAAACCCCTGAGTTGCAAAATATTGACGTATAGCCTGCATTACCAGAGAGCGGCTATAAAGTGCTTGAAACTGCAAGAGGTACTTACCCTTTGACGCGGGTTGAGTATTCACCAGTACGGGTATCAATCACGATCAGTTCGTTTTCTTCAATGAACGGAGGGACTCGTAAAACATACCCGGTCTCAACTGTAGCAGGCTTGGAGTCACTACCGGAAGTGTCACCTTTCACCCATGGATCAGTCTGGGTTACGCGAAGGTTGATAAAATTCGGCAAGGTTACGCCAATTGGTTTATCACCGAACAGGAGTACGGAGACCTTGGTGTTTTCCAGAAGAAAATATTTGGCATCACCAACGGCATCTTCTTCCATGACAACCTGCTCATAGCTTTGTTGATCCATAAACGTATAGTGGGTGCCTTCTTTGTACAGATATTCCATATCCCGCTCATCCATACTTGCAGGCTCAAAACTCTCGCCGGATCGATAGGTCCGATCCAATGTGGCTCCGCTTATCAGATTCTTCATCTTACACTTATACAGTGCCTGGCCTTTGCCCGGCTTGACAAAATCAAAGACAGTTACCACGTAAGGGTCTCCGTCAAGTATAAGTTTTGTCCCTTTTTTCAAATCAGCAACAGACAACATAAAAACTCCTTCTGTTTAAATAGTAACAACACAAAACTCATGCGCTGCACAAGCAGCCTGCATGAGTTTTGTGTTGTTAGTGTGTATTAAAAAAGTATTATTTGGCCCGATAGGTTATGCGTCCGCGAGACAGGTCGTAGGGTGAAAGTTCCACTGTAACCTTGTCGCCCGGCAAGATCTTGATGAAGTATTTGCGCATTTTACCGGAAATATGTGCCAAAACCACATGGTCATTTTCAAGCTTCACCCGAAACATCGCGTTCGGCAGCGGTTCAATAACCGTACCTTCAACTTCAATAGCTTCTTCTTTGCTCATGCAGCTGGTTGCTCCTTTTTTAACTCTTTCTCAAGTGCGGCGTTACACTACCGACATTCCATGTGATTTGCAAGCCTTATATCAAGATATCAATTTCAGCACTACACAAAACACCCATAAGCTATATTATGTCAAGTTAGTCCGACATCTACATATTCAAGGAGTGCGACAGTGTTTCACTGAT
>CAZOTC010000330.1:0-2948 GCA_964582605.1 uncultured Geobacter sp.
CATGCAGATTACCACCACTATGCGGGATGGTATCACGATCGCCGCTCTTGCAGGCAGAATGGACGCCATGACCACGGCTGAATTTGATCGCTGGCTTGCAGAACAGCTTGCTGCTGATAAAATCCGACTCATTTTGAATTTGCAGGGGCTTGATTACATCAGCAGTGCCGGCTTGCGCTCGCTGCTGTCGGCAGCCAAGCAGATGAAGGTGCGCAACGGTGCGCTGCTGCTCTGCGGTCTGGGCGGGACGGTTGAAGAGGTCTTTCGCATGTCCGGCTTCCTGACCATTTTTCAATCCTTTGGTTCTGTTGAGGAGGCTCTGGGAGCCTTGGCATGAACTTCTGGGCCCGGCAGGGCTTAACCTCCCGTCTGACGATCCTGTTGTCGCTGGCTGGTGCTCTGGTCATTGCCGGTGTTTTTGGCGTCAACTATTATCTGGACCGTCAGACGGTCCTGACTTACGCCACCAGTCAAGCTGAGGCGTTGGAGGATATCCAGCGTCAAAGTTTTATCCTCGCCTCTCTTGCCGGCAGCGGTTTTCTATTGCTTGCCGGATTTAACGTGCTTGTCATTCGCAGCGTTACTGCGCCACTTCGTCAACTCTCCCGTAGTGCCGGCCGGATTGCCCAGGGTGATCTGGATACCCCTTTACCTGCCATACAACGCCGTGATGAGATCGGCCAACTGGTTCAGGCGTTTCAATCCATGCAGCTCGGATTGGCCGACTATATCCAGAGATTGAGTACTGAAACGGCCCTCCGCGAACGGATGGCCAGCGAACTTTCCATTGCTCATGATCTGCAAATGGCGATTCTGCCGAGGGAGTTGCCGCAGCTGTCCGGTCTTGAGGTTGCCGGATGCTGTCGGCCTGCCCGGGAGGTGGGCGGTGATCTGTATGATGTCCGGGTGCTTGCAGATGGCCGTCTGTTTTTTGTGATTGGCGATGTTTCCGGCAAGGGGGTGCCGGCTGCGCTGTATATGGCAATTACCATGAGCCTTACCCGTGCCGTTGTGCAGGAACAGGCCGGCCCGGCAGAGGTCCTTACCCGCATAAACCGTGAACTGGTCCACGGCAACGATACCTGCATGTTTGTTACCCTGTTTTGCGGCATGCTGGATAGTGCGAGTGGTGAGATCTGCTATGCCAATGCCGGTCATAATCCGCCGGTTCTGATGCGCGCCGATGGAACCGCCTGCTTGCTTGAAATCGAGCCGTGTATTGCTGCAGGCTTTCTTGATGACTATCAGTACCATGAGGCACACTGCAGACTTGAGAAAGGGGCAACGCTGCTGCTGTACACCGATGGTGTCACCGAGGCACAGGATGCCAGGGGTGACTTTTTTGGTGAACAGCGCCTGCTTGATGTTGCTGTTGCAGATGTCGGCACAGCAGAACAGCTGGTTGCCGCTCTAGGTAGCGCTGTTGAACGGTTTGCCGACGGTGCTGATCAGGCTGACGACATTACCATGCTGGTGCTCAGGCGTTCCTGCCATCAATCAGTTTTTCACACTACCTGAAACGGGCGTCATCGTTTTTGCTATCAATTAAATTATGTAAAGGAGAGAAGCGTATGTTTTTCCGTCTGCTGTTCGCCGGTATCCTGCTGCTGGCCGGTCTGGCTGTCGGCACCCCGTCCCATGCAACCCAGGGTGGCGGCGGGGCCTATCCCAACGGCGCTGAAGACTTTATGTCCGGCGCACTGCCCCCACCGGGTACCTATCTGTTGAACTACATCGAATACTATTCTGCAAACCGCTTGAATGACAACAACGGCAACGAGATGATGCCCGGGTTTAAATTGAACGTCTTTGCTGAAGTTCTGCGGGTTGTGCATGTGACCAGACATCAGGTGCTGGGGGCCTCCTGGGGTATGCATCTGTTTCTGCCGCTGGTCTATATGGATGTGAAGATTCCCGGCGCAGGCAGCGATAACCGGACCGGGCTGGGGGATATCATTATCAATCCCTTTATTCTGGGTTGGCATGGGAAGAACTGGCATGTTGCAACCGGCCTTGATTTCTACCTGCCTACCGGCAGCTACGACAAAAAGCGGCTTGCCAATACCGGCCGCAACTACTGGACCTTTGAACCGGTCCTTGCCGGAACCTACCTGACCGATAGCGGCTTTGAACTGTCAGGCAAGCTGATGTATGACTTCAATACAAAGAACAGTGATCTGGATTATCTTTCAGGCCAGGAACTCCATCTTGATTATGCTATCGGCCAGCATCTGGGAGATTTTACTGCCGGAGTGGCCGGGTATTTCTATCAGCAGACCACAGATGATGAACAGAAGGGAAAGAAAGTCAGATTCAACGATGGCAATAAAGGCCGTGTTGTGGGGGTTGGTCCTGCCTTGAAGTATCAGTATAAAAATATGAGTTTCAGCCTGAAGTACCTCTTTGAGACACTGGTGGAAAACCGTCCGGAAGGTGGCAACCTCTGGTTCAAATGCAGCTACGCCTTCTGAAACGGTAAACGGTGATGGTTTTTCAACCAGATCAGGTCCTCGGTATAGGAACCGCATCTCCCCGAGGCGACGCAGCTGCAAAGGCAGCCGGGCAGGAGCGGTACGCTGCCGACCTCTATCCGGAGGATTTCCTCTGGGCCGGTGCGGTCCGTTCCCATCTGCCCTGCGGGCGGATCATCAGCATTGATACCACGGCTGCAGCAGCAATGCCCGGTGTGGTCAAAGTACTGACCGCTGCTGATGTTACTGCCGGCAACCGCCAGGGGATCATCCACAAAGATATGCCGGTGCTGTGTGATGACATGGTGCGCTACATTGGTGATCCGCTGGCCCTGGTGCTGGCAGAATCCAAAGAAGCGCTGCAGCGCGGCATTGCCGCAGTACAACTGCAGCTTGAACCGTTGCCCGGTCTCTTTGATCTGGATAGCGCCCTGGCAGCGGATGCACCGCTGATCCATGAAGACAAGCCGGGTAATC
>CAZOTC010000331.1:0-2928 GCA_964582605.1 uncultured Geobacter sp.
TGCTTGTGTTGAGTGAGTATGCTGATTTTGATTTGCTTCGTATTGTCCGTGAAGACAATCCGCTGCTGATTGTAGCCTTAGGAGACAATGCCTATATAGCGGCACGCAAGATTCAACAAATACCGGTGGTGGTGCTTATGGCCCCCAATTATCGAGGAAGTTCAGGTGGGCATCCTGCACTTACCGGCGTTCAACTGCGTTTGCCCCCGGAAGTATATATGGCTGCTTTTAGCAGTATGCGGTTGAAACGAGTCGGCGTGATCGGAAATCACGTTAAAAGTGGACAATATATAAAAAGCGCTCAACAGATTGACCAGCGCTATGGCGTTGAGTTGGTTGTCCGCGAAGTTACCACTCCACACGAGGTAGCAATACAGTTGGCTTCGTTACGTGGGAAAGTGGATGCCCTCTGGTTACTGCCTGATGACACCGCTGTAACACGTGAGACAACAGAGTCGTATTTCCTTTTTTCCATGCAACAGCAGGTTCCTGTTGTGGCCTTTTCCAGCGCATATCTACAGTTAGGCGCTGCTATATCAATCGACTTTAACAGACAGGATACAGGTCGACAAGCAGGTGAACTGGCTTCTTCCATTTTGGATGGAGAAGATATATCTGCCCATCCCCCTGAAGTGCCTCGAAAGGGTGTTATTCGGACCAATCCTACTATTTTACGCAGATTCGGGTTGTCATTGCATGATGGTGCTATGAAAGGCTTGGAAGCTCGATGAAGTTATTGAGCCGCATCAAACATTTCCGGTACAGTTTTAGAAGCAAGATATTTATTGCCTTTACACTATCGACTGCCCTGATCGCCGCATCGTTCATGGGAATTGCGCTTAACAACGAAGTCAAGAACTACCGGGAACGTTCGGATGAAAAGGCTCGGCTACTCGCTTCAATGCTTGCAGATACGGTGCGACTGCCTCTTTTTGCCGGCGATCAGGTAAGCATGGAGAGATTGGCTAATGAGATGCTCGAAACCTCCGGCGTTGCCAAAATAACAATTACCGATCACGAAAACAAAGAGCTGGTCAATCTCACTGCTCCTAAGGCCCAACAGAAAAAATCGCAGGCCACAATTACCACGGCAACGGTCTTGGTGCTTGCTACCTCTATGACACCCACGGTTGATTCAGCGATAACCGGCATACCATCAGCCATGCCGCCTCCTTTTGGGGCGGTCCATGTGTCCATTGATACCAGCGAGCTAAAACAATCGATCAAATATACCATACTGAAGACGTTTGTGATTGTACTGCTATTCTGGCTCATGACACTTGGCGCCACCTACCCCATTTTGAAGCGGATCACCAGATCATTTGACAGTCTCACGCAGGGGCTTGATACGATCATGGGAGGAAATTTTTCTCTTAAAATCCCGTCTGAAGGGGAGGACGAAGCCGGGCGTGCAATTCAGGCAGTTAACCGGCTGGCTGCGGCGCTTGAAGAGCGCGACACTGAGAATAAGAACCTGCAGGCTGAGCTACTGAATGCTATGCGCCTGGAAATGCAGGAGGAAAAGAGCAAGATGATGGCCAAAATGATTCAGACCAACCGGATGACGTCGTTGGGTCTGCTCATTTCCAGTATGGCTCATAATATTAACACCCCAAATGGCGCGATCAAACTGTCAGGGCAATATATTCAAAGGTCATGCAAGGACTTGATGCCGATTCTTGAAAGCGTTGCAAAAGAAGAGGGCGACTTCCTGATCGGAGGTTTAAGGTTCAGTGAAGCCAAGGTCGAATTATTAAGTGCCGCAGACTCGATTTGTCGTAACGCCGAACGAGTGGAGCGGGTCATCCAGGATCTGAGAGCGTACAATGTTGGAGAGCGAAGTGAATATGCGCCGGGGGTTTTGGTCAACCAGGCGGTTGAGGGGGCATTAACAATAGTTCGTGCCCATGGCAGCCAGACGCAGGTGGCGACCATACACCAGCTGGCCTCTGATCTTCCGACTATCACCGGCAACAAGCACCAGCTTGAGCAGGTGGTGGTGAATCTGTTGCTGAATGCCATGCAGGCATCCACAGAGAGTGGAGGGTATGTCGCCTTGACTACACGATATCTGTCCGACATCAATGAGGTGCAGATTGTCGTTGCTGACAATGGTGAAGGAATTTCTGATTTCGTTGCACAGAACCTGTTCGTGCCGTTTATATCAACACGTGTAGACAAAGGCGGGAGTGGGCTTGGTCTTTACATATCGAACTTCATCGTGAGCGAGCACAAGGGAAACATTAGTTTTGGTGCGAATGCACCGAAAGGTACGGTTGTTACGGTGCATTTGCCAGTATAAAGTCCTTTTTAGTGCTTTAAGCAGGAATTCATCGGGAGGCTTTTTAGTTTAGTGCAATAAACGGTGGACAACGAGAGCTTTCGATAAAAAGTTGTTAGGTGGATTTAACCGAACCCGCCTTTCGAATTCTCCTTGGAGCGTATGGGAGTTTCCGTAATCGTCAGGGGGAAAAGTTCTATAGACAAAATAACCTTTTAGTGATTCAGGCGCTCTGTGTGCCACCCGACATGATGGATAAAAACGGTTTGTTACTCTTGTGCTTGGACTGGAATTGCCAAAATCATAAAGACTTAAGCGGTTAATCGGTGGAATTTTCCCACTTTCTACTACTGCACAGCTCCAACTTCTTCTGCAGAGTCGGCCTGCTGACCCCTAGCAACTCAGCTGCGGCACTTCGATTTCCTTTTGTTTCTTCCATCGCCTCTTCGGTAAGCAATAGCTCTATTTCCTCATAGGTGGGAAATTCTGAAAATATTGCATGCAAGATGAACTGATTGCTGCCGATACGGCGTATCATGTTGTTCATCTTTCCACAGCCTGAGGAAATCCCGGAAAAATCAGAGAGCTGTAGCGTGCCTGAACGGTTGTTTGTCACCGCGTTGTTGACCTTGTTGATCAGTTCCCTG
>CAZOTC010000332.1:0-2907 GCA_964582605.1 uncultured Geobacter sp.
GGCGCGAAGGTGATATTGAGACTCTGATCGATCTGGGGACCACCATCAAACAGGCTTCACTGTGCGGTCTCGGCCAGACGGCTCCTAACCCGGTTCTCTCCACCATCAAATACTTCCGGGATGAGTATGAGGCGCATATCAATGACAAACGCTGTCCGTCCAATTCCTGTAAGGAACTGTTGCTCTGGCAGGTCGTTGAAGAGAAGTGCGTCAAGTGCGGTGCCTGTAAGAAGGCCTGCCCCGTTGATGCCATTGTCTGGGAGAAGGGTGAGATCGCCTACCTTGACAAGGAAAAATGTACCAAGTGTAAGTCCTGTTATGACGCCTGCCGCTTCATGGCGATTGAATAGATTCTAGAACTGATACAACTTACGTACAACGAGGTTGAGATGGTCACTCTGACGATAGATGATAAGCAGGTTTCAGTTGAAAAGGATGCAACAATTTATGATGCTGCCAAGGCTGCAGGCATCAATATTCCTATCCTTTGTCATGACAAGAAGCTGAAGCCGTTTGGCGCCTGCCGTATGTGCCTGGTAGAAGTCGAGCAGATGAAGGGCCGTCTGATACCTGCCTGTACCACACCGGTAACTGAAGGAATGATCATTCGAAGCTGTACACCGCCAGTAGAGAAGGCTCGTAAGCTGGTGCTTGAACTGCTGTTGCTGAATCATCCCCTTGACTGCCCGGTTTGTGACAAGGGTGGTGACTGCGAGCTGCAGAACTTGGCCTACGATCACAAGGTTAACGTCAATCGTCTTTCAGATGAAAAGTTTCAGCATGAGATTGACTACAATAACCCGCTGATCGAGCGTGACCAGAACCGTTGTGTCCTGTGCGGAAAGTGTGTACGTATCTGCGACGAAATTGTTGCCCGTGGCGCGTTGACCTTCATGAACCGCGGTATTGAGACAAAGATAGGTACCGAGTTTGATGGGCCTCTCAACTGTGAATTCTGTGGATCATGTATCTCAGTCTGTCCGGTTGGTGCGTTGCTTGCCCGCCCGTTTAAGTTCAAGTCACGTTTCTGGGCACTTAAAAAGAAGACTTCAGTCTGCGGCTATTGCGGAACCGGGTGTAATTTAACACTTGGAGTCAAGGATAACAGCACGGTCGTAACAACGATCTATGATGAAAACCAGGGATTCCATAATGGTCAGCTTTGCGTGCGCGGACGTTTCGGATATCAGTTCATCAACTCTGAAAAACGACTTAAGCAGCCACTGGTCCGCAAAGATGATCAACTAGTGCCTGCCACCTGGGACGAAGCGCTCGGGCTTGTTGCCGAGAAGCTGCAAGGGGCAGGTGCTGCTGCCGCTGCTCTCGCAACTCCGCGCATGGCGAACGAAGAGCTTGTCCTGCTCAAACAGTTGATGACACAGCAGCTTGGTTCGCAGAACATCGACCATTCAGCAGGGTATGGTCATGCAGCAGTGACGGACGGACTTGCAAAGAGTCTGGGAGTAGCTGCCTCCTCTGCAACCATTCTTGATATTCAGAAGAGTAACCTAATCCTTGCAATCAAGACAGACGTTTATGAGACTCACCCGGTAGTCGGTTTTGAGATCAACATGGCCGTCAAAAACAAGGGAGCCAAGTTGCATATTGTTTCGGACAAGCGTGGCAAACTGTCACGCCTGACCGGCACAAATCTGTTGCTCAACAAGCCCGGTAGTGACGTAGCCCTGCTGAACGCCGTTGCAAAAGTGCTGATTGATGAAAATCTTGCAACGACACCCGCCACACCTGAACTTGCAACCGCCCTGAATGAATTCACTCCTGAAAAAGCTGCAACTGTTTGTGGTGTGACTGCCGATGCAATTCGCGAACTGGCTCGTGCCTATGCTGCCGCTGAAAAGGCTGTAATCCTCTTCACAACCGGTCTTGCGTATCCTGGTGCCGATGCGCAGTTGGCTCACGCTGCCTGCAACCTTGCGATTCTTAGCGGTAAATTGGGCCAGGAAGGTTCCGGTGTTCTTGCACTACAGGAAAAAAACAACAGCCAGGGGGCTGCAGATGTCGGTTTTGTGCCGGGGCAGGGTGGCATGAATGCACGCACAATTCTTGACGGTTGTACTTCAGGCAGTATCAAGGCACTTTTGGTTGCAGGTGAAAATCCGGTAATCTCCTATCCTGATCAGGGCAAGGTAAAAAAAGCGCTCGAATCGGTTGAGTTTCTTGTTGTTGCCGATCTGTTCCTGACTGAAACGGCACAACTGGCAGATGTTGTTCTTCCGGTATGTTCATACGCAGAAAAAGAAGGCACCTTTACTGCAACAGATCGTCGCGTACAGAAGATTACGCCTACAATTCCTGCAGTTGGTCAGAGCAGGACCGAGTTCAAGGTGTACGGTGATCTTATCCGCCTGCTTGGTGGTCAACCAGTAGCCAGCCTTGCAGATGCCTTTGCACGGATTTCAGCTTACAGCACGATTAAATATACTGACATTGGAGCAGAGGGTGTGTTTGTCACTGCTCAGTTGAAGCCGGCACAGGTTGTACCAACGTTTACTGCTGCAACAGCTGAGAGTGGTAAGTTCTCAATGCTGACCGGCGCCGCTCTGTATCATTGCGGCACCCTCTCTCTCTATGGCGAGGGCACTATGTCGGTTTGCGGAAACGGGTATGTCGAGATATCTCGGGCTGATGCTGCTAAGCTGTTGATAGCAGAGGGTGATGTCGTCAAACTAAGCTCTGCTGCAGGAACAGTATCCTTGCAAGCGCGTATCTCACCGCGGATGCAGGAAGGGGTCGTATTTGCACCGTATCATTTTGCAGATACCCCAGTAAATCTTGTCTGGTCTGGTACATCAGTAACCGGTGTGACTATATCCAAGTAATTTTTGTCTGACTCTTAACGCTACCAGAGAAGGAAGAGGGACCGATGGGAATCGAGATTCTAGGACT
>CAZOTC010000333.1:0-2906 GCA_964582605.1 uncultured Geobacter sp.
CAAAGAAGACTACCGATTCATACAGGTTGGACAACGGGGCATGCCCCATCCCCATGTCGTAGGATTCCTTCCAGCGCAGGCCGGTGGCCACGGTCTGGATCGCAAAACCGGTCCAGGCCAGAACCGAGCCTGCCAGGCCGACCTTGCTGTTGCGGCCGGCCAGATAGCCGAAGAAGGCGAGAGTAGAGGCCATATAAAAGATGGTGGTGATGTTGAACAGTACGCCGCTGGTCATGGTGTTTCCTCCCTGCCGATCCCTGTGTGCAAACGCTCAACCAGAGCGTCAAACTGCTGCCGGAACGATGTATGGCCCTTGGTGGTATGAGCGGCAATCACCAGTCGGCCGTGACTGTAACGGAACCAGAAACGCTGGTGCGGCATAAAAAAGGCCACGTACAAACCGGCACACATCAGGATGCAGCCGATCCATACCACCCAGACGCCGGGATCCTTGTTGACCTGCAGGCCGGTGTAAAACCGTTCATCCCCCCCGAGATAGGTAATGACCGGCAGACCGGCCCGGGCAGCCTCCCGCCTGTTCTCATCCGGATAATCGGCAAAACTCAGCAGGACGACCGGTTCACCGCCACCGACCGGATGGATGTCGATCCGTGCGGCCGGACCGCTCTTGCCCGGAATAAAGGGGGCCACATCCTGCACCGCCTCAATCACGTGCATGCTGCTGCCGTCCGGCAACAGGGCGGTTTCTTCAGCAGATATCGTCAGGCTGCTGTCCCCCGCCTTGAAGCGGTGGCTGCCGGTCTTTCCGTAGCTTGACTGGTAAAACACAATCCCCTTGTAGGTCAGCGGTTCATTCACAATCACCCGTGCATGTTTGTAGCCCGGCACCTCCTTGCCGTTTTCGGTCAGGGTCAGGATACTCTTGAATTCGCTGGGCATCTGACTTGGTCCGCCGCCGCCCGGTATGTCGTAAAACTTCACGCTAAACTGGTCGCAGCGCAGCTCAAACCCCAGAGGTCGCTGCTTGCCCTGACGGTCGGTAAACTGTGTGACCGTGGCCCCCTCCGGTATGGCCACAAACCCTTTGAAACCGAAAACATTCCCGATAATGGCGCCGATAAAGATCAGAATAACGCTGGCATGGACCACGTAGACCGCCAGCCTGGCCCAGGGGCGGCGCTGCACAAATAGGTGCAGTTCCTGATCCTGCTCCGTAACGACCGGATGCCCGGCTGCAGCGGAAACCGCTGCAACCAGCGCTTCCCGGTCGACGTCTGCCGGAATAGCCAGTTCGGCGCGGCAGGTGGCTGCCTGCTCCTGCCCCTTGCTCAGGGTCTTTTCAGGTCTGGTGGCGACACGCCAGACATGGGGCAGCCGCTTGATGGTGCAGGCCAGCAGGTTAAGCGTCAGGGTAGCCAACAACCCCTGAAACCACCAGGCATGGTACATGTCAAAGAACCCCAGCAGCGAATACAGTTTGTAACGGTTGCCCTGTTCGCCACCGATGGAGGCAACGTATTCCGGTGGCAGGGCCCCCTGGGGAATGATGGTGCCGATGATCGAAACCACGGCCAGACAGATCAGCAAAAACATGGTCAGACGCAGCGATGCAAAGGCCTGCATGACCTGATCGCCGGCTGAACGGTGTTCAGTCGTCATAAAAATCTCCTGTAACGGTTAGTCAATCCTTGCCGTCAAAGTGCAAGGGAATACACAAGACGCAACTATGGCGGTGTGACCGGTCAGGAGCGGTTCTGGGGCGGGACAAAGATAGGCAGATAGACCTGGGGAGGTGCGCTGGGGGTAACGACGGAAAAACTGCTGGCCATGGCAACCGGCAGCGGCACAGCAACAGCAGCGATGGCAAGCGGGGCGTGGCAGGCGCAACAGCAGGCACCGGTATCGCAGTCATCGCTCTGCGGTGCCTGACCGGCATCATCGTGACAAGCGGCGCAACCGCTTGACACCACAGAGCCGCCTGAAAGCGGCTGGTCCGCCTGATGACTCAGCGCTGCAACCGGGGCCAGCAGGATGCACACCAAGGCAAGTACTGCCGACAGGATGCCGGCAGGTATCGTCATACCGTTACGCTTCATTTCTCATTAAAGATAAAAGTGACCGCCAGGGTCTGTCAAGCTGATTCCAGCAGTTCATCGGATTCAGGTTTACGCAGCAGCAGTGAGACAATCACCGCGACAGCCAACGTCAGCACAATCACTGCTAATGAAAGTGTGATCGGAACATGGAAACCGACCATCATCAGGATCATCTTGACCCCCACAAAGGCCAGGATCAGGGCGATGCCAAGCTTGAGATAGGTAAACATCCCCATCAGATTTGAGAGCAGAAAAAAAAGCGACCTGAGGCCCATGATCGCAAAGATGTTTGAGGTCAGTACAATGAACGGGTCAAGGGTGATGGCAAAGATGGCCGGAATGGAGTCCATGGCAAAGACCAGATCGCTGCTTTCCACCACCAGCAGCACCATGAAGAGCGGACTGGCCACCCAGAGCTTCATCTTGCGGGTAATGAACCAATCCCCCCTGATCCGTCTGGTCATCGGCAGGAAGCGCCGCGCCAGTTTCACCAGCGGGTTCTTGTCCGGTTCAATCTCTTCATCCCCGCTGAAGGCCATCTTCCAGGCAGTATAGATCAGCAGCGCGCCAAAGAAGTAAAACAGCCACTGGAACTCTTTCAGCAGGGCAGAACCGGCAAAGATGAACAGCAGACGCATCACAATCGCGCCCAGGATACCCCACTTCAGCACCCGGGCCTGCAGTTCGCCGCGCACCCCGAAGGCGCTGAAGATCATGATAAAGACAAACAGGTTATCCACTGAAAGCGACTGTTCAATCAGGTAGCCGGTCAGGAACTCCAGCGCCTTCTGCTGACCCATGGTGTACCAGATCCCGCCACCGAACAACAGTGCCAGGACCATCCAGATC
>CAZOTC010000334.1:0-2898 GCA_964582605.1 uncultured Geobacter sp.
GATGAGCATGGCCACCTTCTGGCGGCACTCCATCGCCTGCGGCATCATTGCCAGGGCTCTTGCCACCTGGCGCCGGGAGGTCAATGTTGAGCGTTTTTTTGTAGCCGGAATGCTGCACGATATCGGACAGCTGATCATGGCTACCGTGCTGGGAGATCTGGTGCGGGAGATGATCAACAAGACACAGGCGGAGGGCTTGCTGTATTTTGACGTCGAGCAGGCACGTCTTGGCTTTGATCATGCCGAGGCAGGCGGCGCACTGCTGAAGGAATGGAAGATTCCGGCCAATATTGCCGATCCGGTTGCCTTTCACCACCGTCCTTCGCGGGCAGAGCAGTTCCCGCTTGAGGTTTCGCTGATCCATCTGGCTGATATCATTTGCCAGGCTTTTGAGCTGGGCCAGAGTTGTGAGCGGTTTGTTCCTCCCCTTGACGGCGCTGCCTGGGATCGTCTGGGAATGTCCCCCCATCAGCTGGGTGCCGTCCTGAAACAGGCAGAGCCCCAGATTGATGAAACCTTTGCCATTCTCTCGGATGCTGCATGAAACAACCTGATGACGGCATAACGGTCCCGCTTTTTTTGCAAGAACGGGTCGATTATCTGGAGGAGGCCAACCGTCAGTATGTTGCAATCCTTGAGATGCTCGCCTCCAGCGGAGATTTTCAAGCCGACCTGGCCCGGGCGGAAGGTCTGCAGGATATCTTCAGGGCTACCCTGGCACAGGTTCAGCGTCTGATTCCATTTTCGCAGGCCGGAATACTTGAGGCGATGGACGACGGCAGTTTTGAGATGACTTCCTGTGACAGCATTTCCGGCTGTACGAATCTTCAGGATGCTGCAGATGCAGCTATTATGGACGGTGCCTTTGCCTGGGCGCTTAATCGTAACCAAGCGGTAATGGTTCCGGCCCAGGGAGACGGCACCCTGCTTTTGCAGAGCATTACTACCCGATCCCGGATACACGGCATGTTTGTCGGCCTGATACCGGACGAGTCCGCCACTATTGACGCACCTTCGCTCAATGCCCTGTCAATCCTGCTTAATGCCGCTGCATACGCCCTGGAAAGTACCACCCTGCGCAGTCTACTGCGGGAGCATATGGCTACCCTGGAACAGCGGGTGGAAGAACGCACCCGAGAACTTGCCGTTGCGCGAGAAAAGGCCGAGGCAGCCAGCAGGGCCAAGAGTGAATTTCTGGCCAATATGAGCCATGAGATCCGTACCCCGATGAACGGCGTAATGGGCATGACGGAGCTGCTGCTTGAAGGCGGCTTTACCCCGGAGCAGCAACGCAAACAACTGCTGGCCATCCGTGATTCTGCGGAAAACCTGATGGTCATAATCAACGACATCCTTGATTTTTCCAAAATTGAGGCGGGCAAACTGGAGCTTGCCACGGCGCCGTTCCTACTGCGCAAAAGCCTGGAACAGGGACTGTATTCCCTGGGGGTCAAGGCTGAACAGAAGGGATTGCGGCTGGTGATACAGGTGGACGCCGCAGTACCTGACCGTCTGGATGGCGATATCTACAAGTTGCGTCAGATTTTGATCAACCTGGTGGGTAATGCGATTAAATTCAGCGAGCAGGGTGATATAACCGTTTCGGTGCACACCGAGGTATCACGCGGCGGCTTTATGATGATGCGGTTCTGTGTGACGGACCAGGGAGTCGGCATCCCGCCTGAGGCGCAGTCTCGCATCTTTGAGACCTTTGAACAGGCTGATGCGACTACTACCAAAAAATTTGGCGGAACCGGTCTGGGACTGACCATCTGCCGCCGTCTGGCAGAGTTGATGGGGGGCAGGATCTGGGTTGAAAGCGAGCCCGGAAAAGGCAGCTGCTTCTCATTTACCACCTTGTTGGCAGAGGTTGGCGACGATGTGACGATTGAAGGGGAATCCTGTTCTACCGCTGCCGAGGTGCCGCAGATGCTGCGGGAGCTGGACATCCTGCTTGCCGACGATGTGGAAGTCAATCGGGAGTTGGTCAAAGCCGTACTGGAACGTCATGCCCACCGGGTTTCTGAGGCTTGCAACGGTCAGGAGGCTTTGGATGCATACTCTAGCGGGCATTTTGATATTGTCCTGATGGATGTGCAGATGCCTGATGTTGACGGGCTCCAGGCTGCTGTCGGTATCCGGAAGCTGGAGCGGGAACGGGGAGCACGGAAAACCCCTATTGTTGCCATGACCGCCTATGCCGGCAAGGATGATCGTGACAAATGCCTGGCTGCCGGTATGGACGATTATCTGACCAAGCCGGTTAAACCATCCCAGATACTTGAGATACTGCAACGGTATTGCGGTGCAGGGACCGTTCCGGACCAGCCGGTTGTAACGGAGGAGTCGACACCAGCCGGTGAAACAATCCCAGTTTTTGCAAAAGAAGACCTGCTGGAGCGGCTTGGCGGTGCCGAGGCCTTGATTCCGCGCTTCATGGGTCTGTTTTTTAAGGGGGCTGAACCGAATATGGCCGCTCTGGGAGAGGCAATTTCAGCAGGCGATCCGGACAAGGTTCGTACCACTTCTCATGCGATCAAGGGTGCATCCGCCAACATCGGTGCCATGCAGATGCGGGAAACAGCTGCAGCCATTGAAGCCGCAGCCAAAACCGGCGATATCAGCGGTGCTCCGACAGGATTTGAAAGATTAAAACAGCAGCTGGAGGCGTTTAAAACGGCAACGGGGAATTAACCCTAAAACCGATAACACGCTGATTTGATGCTGGTTGCAGCGGGCACTCCTTCCTGACACATTTCAGGTAAAGGAGATGTTTATGAGCAAACAACAACGTTACACCGCTTCCATACCACTGTACTCAACCCCGTTTTTAAAGCATCAAGGAATACCCGACCTGAGCAGACTGAAAGGCAGCAGGAAATTCCTGCTTCAATCGGG
>CAZOTC010000335.1:0-2893 GCA_964582605.1 uncultured Geobacter sp.
GCATTGGATTTGCTCTTGCACGACAACTTTCGGAACGCGGTAATCGCGTCATTATCTGTGGACGGCGAGAGGAAGCACTCATGAAAGCGCAAGCCAAAGTACCTGCATTGGCTACTCGGGTTTGCGATATCACAAACACCGAAAGTCGGCATGCTATGGTGGCTTGGCTGAAAACCGCACACCCCGATCTTAATGTCGTAATTAACAATGCTGGCCTCCAATGCCATCGTAAATTCAAAGAAGGTGAAACGCTTGAAAATCTCGATCAGGAAGTAGCGGTCAATTTTACCGCACCTATTCATCTGATCGGTGAGATACTGCCTATGCTTGCTCAACAGCCAGAGGCCATAATCGTCAACGTTAGTTCAGGACTGGCGTTCGCGCCAGCGGCAGACGTCCCTGTCTACTGCGCTACTAAGGCAGCCATTCATTCCTTTACACTCAGTTTACGCCACCAACTGAAAACGACAGGTGTCAGGGTCGTGGAGATAGTCCCCCCGATTGTAGACACCGATCTCGGTGGGGGAGTGCGCAGCGAAAGTTCCGCCGGTTTGCCGATAATGTCTCCGGAAGAGTTTGCCACTGAGGCGCTCGCTCAGTTTGAGAATTATCAGGACGAAATCTTGGTCGGCATGTCTGTCAACACGCGTGCACAGGGTGAGGCGTTGTTCGAGCAAATGAACAGATCCTAATCAAGCAGTCCGACACACTGCGGTGCGTCAGTAGATAATTGCCATACCAAGTCTATTCGAAGGCGTTGTTGTGTTTTACGACCAAGCAAGAGCCATTAACAAAATTAGGGGGAATCGCACTATGATCCTTATAACTGGAGCCAATGGAAAAACTGGTCGAGCGGTAATTCGAGCTTTATCATCTAAAGGAGAGGAAATTCGGGCTTTGGTCCATAAGACTGAACACATTCTTGGGCTTAAATCCTTGGGTGCAATGGAAGTGTTTGTTGGGGATATGATGGATCAAGAAGCAATAAATGCAGCATTTAAGGGAGTACGGGCCGCATATCACATTTGCCCTGCTGTAAATCCGAATGAAGTTAGGATAGGGGAAATAGCAATAGAGGCCGCCCGTTCAGCAAAAATAGGGCATTTTGTATACCATTCGGTGCTTCATTCCATACTTCAGGATTTGCCCCATCATCAGAAAAAATTCATGGTAGAAGAACTCGTGGTTAATTCAGGTATACCATATACCATTACTCAACCAGCAATTTTAATGCAGAACATCCTTGAAGGATGGAAGTTGCTTATTGAAAAAGGAATATTTGAGCAGAGATTTTTTACCTCAGAAGTAACACGAATTTGCATGGTTGACTTGGAAGATTTGGCAGAGGCCATTTCGACAATTCTTATGAAACCTGGCCACACTGGTGCCACCTATGAATTATGTGGTCCTGAAAATTTGTCAATGGATGATATGTTATCAGCTTTTAAAAAAAATTTTGATCGTGAAGTAAAAGCTCAAACAACTCCAGATGAAATATGGGCAGCAAAATTGAAAAAGCATGGATTAGGGGACTACCAAATCAATACCCTGTTAACGATGTTCCATCATTACAATAACCATGGATTTGCCGGTAATCCAAATGCCTTGACCTGGTTGCTTGGCCGAAGGCCTAATGATTTCGCAGCCTTTATTCAGAGGACGATGCAAGAAAAATGGTAATTTCTATATAGAAAGGAGTTCGAAAGGCTATGATGTCCAAAATGCGAGTGATGGGGTGGTCGAGCGCCGGTTCAAAGAAGCCGCCGCGCGTGTTCGAGGTCGACGTCCCGGTACCCGGTCCCAACCAGGTGAAGGTCAAGGTCTCGTGGACGGCGGTTAACCGGGCCGATCTCAGGGTCTCGTCCGGCGAATTCGTCGGGAGGCTCCTCCACGCCCGCGTCTCGCCGCTGGTGATGGGCTACGACTTCTCCGGCAGCGTCGTCGAGGGCGGTCCCGGGATGGACGACCTGAGGCCCGGCGATGAGGTCTTCGGATTCCTCCCATACGCGAGCACCACGCGGCAGGGCTCTTTCGCCGAATACGTGGTTGTCGACCGCGGCACCGTCGGGCGCAAGCCGCAGAGCGTCACGCACGAGACGGCGGCCGCCGCCGCGACCCCGGGCCTGACCGCACTGCAATTCCTACGCGACCTGGGAAGGCTCAAGGCCGCCGACAAGGTACTTATCATCGGCGCTTCTGGCGGTGTGGGAAGTCTATCGGTCGGTGTTGCCAAACGCCTTGGTGCACATGTGACTGCAGTGTGCTCCACCTATGCGCTCGACTACGTGTGAGGCTTGGGTGCGGATGTGGTCATTGATCGGCTCAAACAGACACCGTATTCTATAGACGGATCTTTCAACGTTGTTTTCGATACTGCAGCGGCCTACTCATACTTTGCCTTGCGTAAGCGCATCGCTACTGGTGGAGCGTTCATGAGCACAGTGCCTTCACCATTGCTCTTCCTCGGAAAAATCGCTGTCGCGATGTCATCCAAACGCTGTGGGTTCTCGAGCGTCAAGTCTGACACGCCAGACCTCGAACAACTTGCAACTTGGCTTCAGGAAGAGCTGCAGGCACCCATTGACTCAATTTTTCCGGTGAGTAACTTGGACGCTGCGCTGGCCCGACTCAACAAGGGAGAGGTGTGCGGACGAATTGTGATTCAGGTTGATGGCGGGTTCTGAAGGTATTCAACGATGCTTTTAGCACCTACAATAACGTCACTGATTGTATTTCTTTATGCCTATCTCAGAGGAATTGCCATTGCCCCCTGGTGTCTTTGGGCCAAAGTGGCATTGACGGTGGTTCTGCTGCTAACCAGCCAAAAATGTCTTATATGTGGACAAATAGATCATTCTTTTATAGTGCGTGCCAGATCTACGCATTTCATCAT
>CAZOTC010000336.1:0-2891 GCA_964582605.1 uncultured Geobacter sp.
CAGTACTCTGTATGGCATCATACTCTAGCACAAACTGGTCTTCCTGCAATCAGGCTGGGCGGGAGGTCCGGTTTCAGGGAAGGGAGATTTGAGATGCAGGGAGACAGGTGCGTCACTATTTACGCCTGGGCGAATGAATCTCCTGCCGCATTGGCCAGCGTCAGTTCAAGTTCCGCCCGAATCAGCGGTTTTGCGATAAATCCGTCGAAATCTGAGCTCAGGAATGACTCATGATAGTTCAGGCGGGCATAGGCGGTCTGGGCAATAATCGGCAACCGGGGCCTGCCCAGTTCCCGGGCACGGGCACGGATCTTCTGCTGGGTTTCAAATCCGTCCATAACCGGCATGTGGATATCCAGCAGAATGATATCAAAGCTCGCCTGCTCCCATCTGCGGATCGCATCCTCACCGTTGTATGCCTTTGTCACCTGATGTCCCATTGCATGCAGCAGCGCTTCACCGGCAAGGGAGCTCAGATAATCATCTTCAACCAGAAGAATCTGCAATCCCTGTCTGGTGATTCCTGCCGGCGTGTCATGCACTATCCGTAATGGCAGCTCAAGAGTAAAGGAGCTTCCTTTACCGGGGATGCTTGTAACGTTGATAGTGCCACCCAATGCATCAGCCAGATGACGGCAGATGGCCAGTCCCAGCCCCAAACCTCCAAATGCCCGTGTATCTGACATATCTGACTGAACAAACGGTTCGAAGATACGCTCAAGCTTTTCAGGTGCAATGCCAATGCCGGTATCCTGTACGCAGAAGCGGGCCAGGATCTGCCCGCTTTCTACGGCTTTATAGTCAAAACTGAGCGTTACGGTGCCGTTGGAGGTGAATTTGACCGCATTGCCCAGCAGGCTGTACAGAATCTGGCGTATCCTTGTCTTGTCGCCAGATACCTCATTCGGTATTGACGGAGGCACGTTTTTCTTCAGTTCAATACCTCTTACCCGTGCAGTTCCCTGAAATACCTGCAGCGCTTCATCAATGCAGGATACAAGAGAAAACGGTGCGTTATCAGCATGGATCCCTTCTGCTTCCAGCTGCACCAGTTCAAGCAGGTTATTGACCAGCATCAGCTCATTGGCTGCAGCCTCCTCGACTATGCCAAGGTATTCGTCCTGTTCTGCGGACAGTTCAGTAAACCGAAGCAGCTGGCTGCCGCCAATGACTCCGTTTAACGGGGTCCGCAACTCATGACTCAGGCTTGCCAGCAGTTCCGATTTCATTTTCAGGGAGGTTTCTGCCAACTCCTTTGCCGTCTTCAGCTCCTCGTCAGCCTTATGGCGCTCAACAAGATTCCAGGTGCCGTTCAGAAAGAGCTCAAGATGCCGCAGATCTTCTTCTGTGTAATCGTTGTCCTTGTTGCCGATCACGATGACTGCGACAATTCTGCCCTTGTTGAAGATCGGCAGGCTCAGATGACGGACCAGATCTGTAGCGTCTTCAGCCCCCCCCGGCTTGATGGAATCCATCGCAGCAGGCCGGTTGGTTGTGACCGGTCTGCGCTGACGGACCGCTTCACCCCACAGGCCGGATTTTTCAAGACCGAAAACGGTTTCGGTCTGCATACTTGTGCAGGGGGAAGACTGAGACCGGGAGCATCCGCAGAAGGCAAACAGGCGGGAATCCTCATCATACTCAAAGAGGTACGCGACACTGCTGTCAGTAAGTTTCAGCGCTTTTTCCAGCATGGTGTCCAGCAGATCGCTGCAGGAAACATTGTCCATGGCATACATCTGCAGCTGCATTTTCTGACGCCGTATTTCCCTGACAAACCGTTCAGCATGCAGGCGGGCGTTGTTCTCGTTCGCCTCTGCCTTACACCGTGCCACGGCCTGTTCAGCCAGCATGGAGGTTAATCCCGACATCAGATAACGCGCATCCTCAAACTGTTCTTCACTCACCACAGGTACTGCAGACACATCTTTCAGATACTCGTCAGCATCGTATCCACAGCGTTCAGCCAGTTCGCCGTAACAATCAAAATCCGGTTTCTTTAAAAATACCTGGCCAATGACCAGCCCTCCTATTTGATCGCCATCCAGCATGATCGGCTGGGCAGCATCCACCAAGCCGTGGGGGCAATGTCCCCCCTGAGAGCAGTTTTGATCAGGACCGGACTGCAGCAGGTGGTGTCTGTTCAGCCTGCATCTGCTCTGATCCTCATCAATGTCGGAATACCGTGTGCACAGTGACGGACGCGCGCTTGAAGCCAGCAGTGAGCCCTGGTTGTCAATAATTGCCGCCGTAATGCCGGTTACCCTGGTAAAACCGTCCAGCAGATTCTGCAGTTTGGGCAGATCAAGCAGTTCGTGTAATGATTCGGGCATCAGATGGCTCCTTGTGGAGTGTGTTTGACCGGCACATAGCTTGATGGAAGGACAAGTCTGACTGTTATACTACGTTGATTGTAGCCGTAAAACTATTGGGCAAAATACCTAGCAGACTACTTTTTGCAGGGTAGTTGGCGGGATAGGATCGTTGCAGGGATCAGAGCAGTTCGGCAATAACCGCCCAGCGGGAAAGGTGTGCAGCGTTTACGGCATTCAGCTTTTTCATCAGGTTGGCACGGTGGGCCTGTGCGGTCTTAAAGGAAATATCAAGTTGACAGGCGATATCTTTTGAGGTCATGCCGCGCCCCACCAGCGCCAGTACTTCACGTTCCCGCCCTGTAACCTCTTGTCTGAGGGTCTCCAGTTCACTCTGAAACTGTGCATGGGAGCCGACCAAACGCAGCTTTTCAACGCGATGCAGTCGTCCGACCACCGCCGCAACCAGCTCTTCATCGGTAAACGGCTTGGTCAGGTAATCATCGGCGCCTGATGCCATCCCCCGCCGCAATTCGGCCCGGTCTCCCAATGCGGTTACAAAGATGAAAGGAATGGCAG
>CAZOTC010000337.1:0-2877 GCA_964582605.1 uncultured Geobacter sp.
GGTTGGGCGGTATGCTGGCTGACACCCTGCTGGTGCCGGAAGAGTATGAACTGGCTGTTGAATCGGTGCTGGCTGAACGCCTGCAGGCGGTTCTCTGCGAAAAGGAACAGGACCTGATCAGTGCGCTCCAGTATCTGCGTGAACAGGCAACAGGACGTGCCCAACTGATTGCCCCCCAGCAGCAACCGGCCAAACCGCAACAGATCAATGGAACAACACCGTTGCTGGCACTGCTTGAAGTCTCCGGGCAGGCGACCACGCAACTGCAACGGATACTTGCTCCAGTGCATCTGACCGACTCCCTTGACGCCGCCCTGGCACTGTCACGCCGTCATCCAGACCTGACCTTTGTGACACGGGCCGGAGAAGTGGCTGCCTCTGACGGCACTGTCAGCGCCGGCCCCCCGGAGTCGGCCCAGGGCGGCATTATCCACAAAAAACGGGAAATCAGGTCACTTGAACTGCAGGTACTGGAACAGACCCAGACCTTGGCCGGCAGTGAGGAAGAACAGAAACGGATTCGGGCTGAACTGCAAGAGGTTGATCATGCACTGCAGGTTGCCCGTACTGATCAGCACCGCCTTGACCTGCTGCTGTCAGGGCTGATCAAAGACCGGCAGCAGCTTGATGCCGAAGCGGCACGGCTGGATGAACGTCTGGAGCTGCTGGTGCATGAACGGGCAACTCTGGAAGAAGAGCAGACCAGCCTGCAGGAGGAGCAGAGGGTTGCAAACATCGGGCAGCAAGAGGCCGAAAGCCGCGCGAATACCCTTGAACAGGAATCGCAGTCCTTGAGCGCCGAGCTTGAAGGACGCCGCCTGATCCTTGCTGCGGCCCGCGAGGCCCTGACCAGCCAGCGGGTCGCGGTTGCCACGCTACGCGAGCAGGGTGAAGCCCACCAGCGGACCGTTGCCTCGCTGACTTCCCAGCTGGCAGAATTTGATCTGCGCATCCAGAGCGGTGCAGCAGAGCGTGAGCAGACTGAAGAAAAACGTCAACTGCTGGCCAGTGAGCAGGAGGGTGAGCAACGGCGTCTGCAGGACCTGCTTGCGCTACAGGTCAGGCAAGAAGAGCTGTTACTGGTAGTTCGCCACCAGCATGAGACTGCTGCTGCACAACTGGCCACAGCAGAACATGCTGCCCGCCGATGCCGGGATGAACGTGAATCGGGTCGTCAACTGCATGCCGACCTGTCGTTAAAGGTTTCATCACTGGCACTGCAACAGGAACACCTTGAGCAGTCACTGCTGGACCGCCACCGATTGAGCCTGAGCGACGTACGTGAACGACTGGGGGAGCGTGAGCTGGATCCGGTCACGGCCCGCATCCGTCAGACCGATCTTGAGCGGCTGATCGACGAGTTGGGTGAAGTCAACCTTATGGCGATTGACGAGTACGCCGGTATGGAACAGCGCTACGATTTTCTGGCCGGCCAAAAGACTGACCTTGAAGAATCTCTAAACGATCTGCAACAGGCGATACACCGGATCAACCGCACCACCCGTAAGCGGTTCCTCGAAACCTTCACCCTGATCAATGAAAAATTTCAGGAGGTCTTTCCGCGGCTGTTCTGCGGGGGCAAGGCGGAACTGCGTCTGACCGATGAACAGGATCTGCTGGAGACCGGTATCGACATCATTGTACAGCCCCCCGGCAAGAAGCTGGCTAATGTGATGCTGCTATCGGGCGGCGAAAAGGCGTTGACCGCCGTGGCACTGATCTTCTCAATCTTCCTGATCAAGCCGACCCCGTTCTGTTTGCTGGATGAGGTGGATGCACCACTGGATGATGCCAACATCGGCCGCTTTAATGAGATGGTCCGCGAGATGAGTGCCATATCACAATTCATCATCATTACCCACAACAAGGCCACCATGGCAGTTGCCGACACACTTTACGGCGTCACCATGGAGGAACCGGGCGCATCCCGTCTGGTGTCTGTACGATTGCATTAATCAAGCTATTCTGCTATGTAATGCTCAAATTTCCTGCGTATCTGCGAGGAGTTTTCAATGCCGTTTCATTCCATCCTGAAAGAGCTGGTGGATACGGTACCCCATGCAGTGGGTGCTATTCTGGTTGATTGGGAGGGCGAAGCAGTGCAGGAATACTGTCACTGTGACTCCTATGACATGCGGTTTGTTGCAGCCCACATAGGGATCGTACTCTCCCGGCTGCGTGAGACCCATGCTGCCAACCAGGGGGGAGAAATTGAGGATGTTGTGGTCACCTCCGGACAGCAGGTCCTGCTGATCGGTGCCGTAGACCAAGATTATTCCCTGGTGCTTCAGGCCGGCAGAGCCTGTCCGGTGGGGCTTGCACGTTACCACTTCAGCAATGCACTGACACAGCTTAAGAAGGAGATTTGATGTCAGACGAAAAGAAAGGATTCCTTCGCGGGATCTTTGCTCGTATGACCGGCGCCGATCACCAAGAGCCGGCGCCCGGACAGGAACCGGCTCCTGCCCCTGAACAGGAAACCCCGTCAAAATCGGACTGTCAGCCTGAACTGCAGCCTCAACAGGAACCGCCACCCCCGACTGAGACACAAAAAAAGCCGAGTCTGTTTGAGCGACTGAAAAACGGGCTAAAAAAGACCACAGATGGTCTGGTAGGTCGGATTGATGCCTTGGTTCTGGGCAAAAAAGAGATCGATGCCGACACTCTGGAGGAGCTGGAAGAGATCCTGATAACCTCTGATATCGGGGTAAAGACAACGGTTGAACTGATCCGCAGCCTTGAACAACGCCTTTCCCGCAACGAATTGAAAGACGGCGCGGCCCTGCGCGGGGCATTGAAAGAAGAACTGCTCTCACGCCTGTTGGCACACCACCGCCCCTTGCAGATCGACACGGCCACCCCCTTTACCATCCTTGT
>CAZOTC010000338.1:0-2859 GCA_964582605.1 uncultured Geobacter sp.
AATCTCCCTGGGCGGTACGCATGGTCAGACGGTCTGCCGAGATATAGGTCAGCTTTGCCTTAACCGGCGGTGTGCTGCTTGACTTGAAGGCGGTGATCGTTACTTCTGCCTCCTGGCCTATCTTCAGATCGCTGATGTCATTGACCATAACCTTGGCTTCCAGGTAGAGATCGTCACTTTGAGGGGCAATCTCCATCAGCGGTTCACGGGGCATGATAACGCCGCCTACAGTAGTAACCTTCAGCCCCACCACGGTGCCGCTAACCGGAGCCCGGATCACCTGCCGCTCAAGGGTATCACGAGAAGGGCGTACCCGTTCCTCCAATTCGATCCGACGGACCGATGACTGTTTTAACTCTGCCACAGCACTCTGAATCCGTTCGGTTTTCAGGGAAATTATTCGCTGGTTCAGTTCTGCCAGGCGTTGCTTGTTGGAGGAGATCCCGGCCGTAATCTGTTCACGCTCCCCATCCTTCTGGGCCAGCATACGCTCCAGCTCCAGCACACTGGTCTTGGTTACGTAGCCATCTTTCAGCAAGGCTCGATTCGCCTCAAGTTGTTCTTTCAGAGCCCTGATCTCCAGCCCCTTGGAAACCAGCTGTTCCTGCAATCCCTTGATTCCCTCACGGGTCTGTTCAAGCTGGCTCTTCAGCACTTCAACCTGGCTCTGAAAGGCTTCTCTGCGGGCCAGAAACAGTTTTGTCTCGGTCTGGATCACGTTTGCCGGCAAACCCTTGGGAAACGACACCGCAGGCGCATCATTTTTTTCCGCATCCAGGCGGGCCATGGCCGCTGCCTCGGTTGCTGACTGGCCTTCCAACATGGCAACAATCGGACGGACCTGGTCATCCTCCAGTAGAATCAAGGGCTGACCTGCCTTTACCGTGTCACCGTCCTTGACCAGAATCTTTTTGACAATACCACCTTCAAGGTGCTGAACCGCCTGTCGTTTTCCTTTAAAAGTGACCTCGCCCTGGGTAATGACCGCTGAATGTAGCGGGGCCAGCCAGGCCCACAAGGCAAAACTGCCAAAAAAGAAAAGCAGCAGACCAACCCCAACCAGAATAATAGCACGGGGAGAGACATTCGTTTCACGAGTTGCATCGGTTAAGAGCCTAGCCATGTGCCACCTCCTGGTTGGCCTGCGCTGCCACAGGGGGCTGTGCGGGGGTCGCCTGTACTTGTGCCTGAGCCTGCTGCTGATTCTGCATCAGCTGCTGCAAGACAGCATCACGGGGGCCAAACATGGCAACGGTGCCGTTCTGCATCACCAGCAGTTTGTCTACGTTGGCAAGCAGATTGATTTTATGAGTGATTACCACCGAGGTGACACCGGTCTGTTTGAGATAGGCCATAGCCCGCAGCAGTGAAACCTCTCCTTCTGCATCAAGGCTTGCGTTTGGCTCATCAAGCACTACCAGCTTAGGATTGCCGTACATGGCCCGGGCCAGACCAACCCGTTGGCGTTGGCCACCTGACAAGATCCCCCCTGCTACACCGATCTGGGTATCATAACCGTTAGGCATGGTCAGAATCATCTCATGCATCCCGGCCAGTTTGGCTGCCAGGATCACCTTCTCAGAGTCAGGCTCTTCAAGTCGGGCAATGTTTTCGGCAATGGTGCCGGCAAACAGTTCGATATCCTGGGGAAGGTAGCCCAGATAGGGGCCCAGGCGATCCTTTGGCCAGGAGCTTAAGTCAGCCCCATCCAGCCGGACTTTACCGGAAATTGGTTGCCACACCCCCATTAAAAGCCGTGCCAGAGATGACTTGCCGGCTGCACTGGGGCCGATGATCCCGAGAGACTCGCCTGCTGCCAGGGCAAAACTTACATTCTGTAAAATTACTTTATTGGTGGACCTAATTCCGAAGGTGATCTGCTCTACTGAAACCTGACCGGTCGGCGGCGGCAGTTCCATGGTGGGCAGTTCCATAGACTGGGCTTTGATAAAGGCATCCAGTCGCTCGTAGGCTGATTTGGCCTCCTGTAGTCCTTTCCAGCTGCCGATAAGCAGTTCGATCGGTCCCAATGCCTTACCCAATACGATAGTACCGGCAATCATCATGCCGGCGCTGAACGAAGGGTCACGCAACACAATATAAGCACCCACCCCCAAGCCTATGGATTGGAGAAATTGTCGTGTGAATTTGGTGACACCGCCAACAGCGCCGGCGCGATTACTGGCTTTGGTCTGCAAGGCAACGACCTTGTCGTTCAACATGGCCCAGCGCCGGGTCAGTCCGCCCAGCATTCCCATGGCATTAACTGCTTCGGCATTGCGCAGTGAAATTTCAACATACTGGGAGGCGGCTCTTCCAACAGTATTGGCATCATTCAGGGGGCCTTTGCTCAGGTATTCGGTGGCCACGGTCAGGCACAGCATAATCACGGCGCCTACCAGCGCCACTACGAACAGAGCCGGGTGCATGATATATAAAATAATCATAGCTACCGGCATCCAGGGGGCATCGAAAAAGGCGAAGATACCGGTGCCGGTCAAAAAGGTCTTGATGGCGTTCAGGTCCTTCAATCCGTAGGCGTACGGATTGCCTTCCGGGGAACTGCCCCCTTCCAGCATCTTTTTCAGCAGATAGGGGGACAGCATGGCATCGATGGCGTTATTGGCCTTTACCAGCAGCCGGGAACGGACCAACTCCAGGCCCCCCATCAGTACCAGTGCTGCTGTCAGCATAATGGTGATCATCCAGAGGGTCTCTTCGCTGCGGCTACCCAGTACCCGGTCATAGACCTGCAGCATATACAGCGAAGGGGTCAAAAGCAGCAGGTTGATCACAAAACTGAAACAACCGGCTGCCACAAAAAACAGGGCAAACTTGCGGATAAAAGCGCGCATGGTG
>CAZOTC010000339.1:0-2844 GCA_964582605.1 uncultured Geobacter sp.
CCTATGCCATGTGCAGTTTTGCCAACCTGGGCAGCCTGGGTATCCTGATCGCCGGGCTGGGCAGTCTCTGTCCAGAACGGCGGGATGAGGTCGTAAGCATGGGGGCAAAGGCTTTAATTGCCGGGGTGCTGGCATCGCTGATGACCGGTGCAGTGGTGGGAATGCTGTAGTACTCTTTTGTCCGGCCGGTTGTGTATAGGCGATTATATGGTATGTATAGCGGTACCACCACGTATGAGGGAGGGTACATGATGCTGCTACGAACGTCTGCGATACGTCTGCTGATACTGGTTGTCTTTACGTTGCTGCCGTTTACGGTGCTGGCAAATGATCATAAAACAGTGCCGCTCAGCGCTGAAGAGCTGAAAGGCATCACCCCTTTTGCAGCTGTTGTCCAGCGCAACTGGAATAGCTGGTCCAAGGGGAATGCTACAGTGACCAAGCTGGACCTGATCGCACAGATGGCCAGTCCTGCCTATACAGGTGAGGATGCAGCTGCTCTGGTGGCATTGGAGATCTATCTCAAGAAAAATCCAGCGGTTGATCTGGCAACTGCTGCTGCCATTGATGATCCAAAGATTCTGGATCGCTATTACCGTAATGTTCTGAAGCTGCGTCGGGTTAAGCGGGTGTTGTTTGCCAACGGGCAGCCAACCTTTGAATTGCTACAGCAGGGGCCGGTGGGGGACTGCTATTTTTTCTCCGCTTCAGGCTGGATGGCCAGGAACCGGCCCGGCGACGTGATGAACGCCATTACCCGGTTGGATGATGGTCGTTTTCGTGTCCGTTTTGCCAATGGTGATGAGGCCACGGTAACGGCTCCCACCGATGCAGAACTGGCAATCAATGATTCAGATTCCACCCTGCAGGATGGAATCTGGATGTCGGTACTGGAAAAGGCCACCGGTACCATTCAGGCCCGGACCTATCGGAAGTCAGCCGAGATACCGGACCCCACCGTGGCTATCGACACGGCAGGCATACCGATCGGCAGTGTGGTAAAACGCTGGACCGGGCAAGAGGTGAAGGTATTCCGCCTTGGTGCGCGGGTGCAGCGGGATCAGGTGCGCAGGGCGCTTATCAGGATGCAGGAGCGCACGTCACTGGCAACCTCGCTTTTGCTGCATCGCCCCCCGGCAAAGCTGGCCTATGATCATGTCTATGCCATTATGGGCTTTGATCCGGGGACGGATACGGTCACCATCTGGAATCCGTGGGGAACGGATTTCACTCCCAACGGCCCATCCGGTCCAGAAAACGGCTATGCCCGCAAAAAAGGGATCTTTACCCTGAACTTTGATGAGTTTGTCTCGTTTTACAGCTATCTGGCCATAGAGCAAAACTAGGAGGGGACATGCGTGGTTTTGTGTTCTGTCTTTTACTCGTACTGATGCTGGGCACTACCCCGGCTCTGTTTGCTGCTGATGCTACCAGTACAGAGTACCAGTCTCCCTACGGGGTAAAACTGCCCTGGCCGATACCGGAGCTGATCCCTGATCTGCTGGAGGGTAAACGGGGTGAGCAGGGCCGGGAGGCTAAAATCCCTGAGTCTGAGTGGTATGGCCACAGCCATCCCTGGGTCGGTCCCTGGGGGCCTCTGCCCCACAGGTATAAGCCCCCTAAAATTGCCGAAGGAAAGAGCGATGACTGGAAACGGGCACGGATCATTGCAACGGCGCTCCGCTTTATCGGCTATCATTACCGTCACCACTATATCCCGGACTGGAACCCGCCACCTGGCTGGTATAATCCCAAACCGGGCGGTACACGCCATGATGGTAAAGGGCTTGACTGCAGTAATTTTACCTCGTTTATCTATAACCAGGGACTGGGCATCCATTTCAGTTCAGATGTCCAGAAACAGGCTGCCACTGAAACCGTGACCATCAACGGGACAGAGCAGACGGCAGCAATAAAACTGATTCCCCGACAGGATTCTGCCGAGGCATGGGCCAGGGTGCTGAAACCGGGCGACCTGCTTTTTATCCGACCCCGTACTAGCGAGACAGTTTCCCATGTGGTGATCTGGATCGGTTCCTGGGGCGTGCCGGGTGATCAGCCTCTGGTTATGGACAGTCACGGTGCAGATGTGCGGGATGAGGATGGGAAGCTGATACCTGATGGTATTCACCTGCGACCATTCCGTCCCAATTCCTGGTATGCAACCCGTGCTGATCACGCGTTGCGCATTATCGGCGACTAATTACCTAAAAGGAGCTTGTGTATGAAAAAACTGCTTTTATCGCAAATTGTCCTGCTTCTGTTTTCTGCTGTTGCAGTATCTGCTGCAGATCAGTCGCTCTGTGCCCCTGACGCAGATATTTCATTTCATGCCAACGGCACGTTACAGACCTGCAACCTGAAGAAGCTCTATGAACAGGGGAACCTGAAGTGCAATGCCTTTAGCCCGATTTCGTTCTACGCAAACGGCGTACTCAAGTCATGCGTGCTTTATGAGGATCTGAAGCTGAACGGCGTTACCTGCGGTGATCTTGCTACAGTGTACTTTTATCCATCCGGGAAGCTTAAATCCTGCACATTGACGAAACAGGCAGTCCTGCAGGGAAGAACCTGTATGCAGGGACAACCGGTTTCTTTCTTTGAAAATAGCAGCTTAAAATCCTGCACTGAGGAGTAGCCGTTGTTGTGAAATCAGTGAAAGCTGATGGACGTTGCAAAAAAATGTAAAGAAAATCTTTAGATCCCATAAGTTTGTTGACGATTCTGCCGAAAAGAGAAACGATATCCCTGCCTTCAGTTTGCAGATGCATATCCTGTGTAATGGACGGTATCGTTCTGGCACAGATTCCAGCAATGGAAGTTACTTGGGAGGCAAGAGGCTGT
>CAZOTC010000340.1:0-2837 GCA_964582605.1 uncultured Geobacter sp.
GTTACCCGGACTGCAAGTTCGCCCTGTGGGATCAGCCGGTCACCCAGCCCTGCCCCAAGTGCGGCTTTCCGCTGCTGGTTCAAAAGGTCTACAAAAAGAAGGGTGAGTTCCTGAAGTGCCCGAAGGAAGGGTGTGACTGGACATCGGCATGAGTTTGGCTTTTGAGCTTCATGTAGCCTGATTTGTTGTACCAAAGACCCCAAAGGAAACTGTGGGGTCTTTGTGCAGTGAGATGTTCTGACACAGAATAGTGAGGAACTGATGGCCCGTTCAACCGTTCATTACGCAGATAACAAGACAAACAATACCCTGAAGAAGCTGCACAACAAGTTGCGGCCAGCCGGTACACCGGTGCAGCGGGTTGAGTATATAATAGAGCTGCTTCTGCTGCGTATCTTTGAGGCCAAGTTAAAGCACGATCCTGAATTTGAACAACTCCGCCCTCTGTTTCGCGGGGAGAACGAATCTCTGTTATTTTCATCTCTTGCCACCGTGCCCAATGAACAGATTCTGGCCACCCTCAATACCGACTTTTTCCCCTTTTACGCCACCATTCTCAGCAAGGCACGCACGGTTATAAAAGGCAACCCTTCCATCAAGGTGCAGGACCAACTGGTGCTGATAGAAGAGGTGTTCAGTAACTCAAATTTTACCAACAACGTTAACAGCGGCAATCTTCAGGAGGTTATCAGTCTGGTTGGTGAGCTGGATGAAGAGCGGTTGCTGAAGACCGATCTGCTGGGTGATGCCATAGAATCGGCGCTTTCAGAGACTGGTGGCACCAAGGATATCGGCCTGTACCGCACCCCTGACCATATCAGGCAGTTTATGGTTGGGATGGTGCAGCCCGGTTTTAGCGACCTAATCATTGATCCGGCCTGCGGAACCGGCGGGTTTCTGTTTGATGCCTTTGAGTACGTTATGGAAGGTGTCACCAAAGAGGGGGATTGGCCGGGGAACAAGGCGCATCCTGAACTGGCTGAATGGTTTAAGCGACATAGTGCTGAAAAGCAGGAGCCGATGCCCAGCGTTGAAACCTCTCGCCTCGTTGTGATGGCGGTGAAACGGCGGTACTTTCCCTATCATGCCTTAAAAATGGAAGCATTGATTTGACAGAAGTGAAGTTCACCAGCTTATCCAGAGATGATATCGAAAGGTTTTATGTTGCTGAGGGTGATTTCTTTTACAGTAGAGGGAATACACCTGAACTTGTGGCTCTGGCGGGTATTGCCCGAAATGTCCACAATAAGGTTGTGTTTCCTGATTTACTGACTCGGGTTAAATTTGATGAAGCGCTGATTCTACCTGAGTATGCAGTGTTTCTTTTTAATTCAAAAATTGGCAGGCAGTATTTTGGTAACGTCCCGCTTGGGGCTTCGTCAAGCATGGTGAAGGTATCACAGGATTACATGGCTGGTTTTGCAGTTCCTTTTATGGGTGAAATAGCAAAACAGCTTGAAATTATTTCTCAACTTAAGAAGCATAATGAAACGCTAGAACTGCTAACCAGCCTGAAAAAAATATCAAATCAGCATATTTCTGAGCTTATCTCCAAAATCTGGGAGCACTGACCATGCCATTTAATCCAGATCAACCATTCAATGATCTTCCCCTGCTGCCACCACCGATGGAGCTGGAAAGCCGGGCTGTCCTGAAAAAGGCCATTGCCGCCAATAAGGCGCTGGCTGAACTGAAAGGGGCAGGCGAGCTGATTCCTAACCAGTTGGTGCTGATTCAGGCAATCGGTCTGCAAGAGGCGAAGCTCTCTTCCGAGATTGAGAATATTGTCACCACCAACGATGAGCTATATCGTGCCTTTGCCGATGATGGGCAACGCACCAACCCACACACCAAAGAGGTTCTGCGCTATAAAGATGCTCTTTGGCACGGTTACAACGCTATTCGTAAGGAAAACCGTCCGCTTACCACCAGACTGTTTGAAGAGATCTTCCAGATCATCAAGGAAACCAGCACCGGTGTGCGGAGTACACCAGGAACCAAACTGGCCAACCCCCAGCGGGAAACCATCTATACGCCGCCGGAAGGTGAAACAGTTATCCGTGATAAGCTGGCAAACCTGGAAAAATTCCTCTATGCCGAAGATAACCTTGATCCGCTGGTGAAGCTGGCGGTCATGCATTACCAGTTTGAGGCGATTCATCCCTTTACCGACGGTAACGGTCGAACAGGCAGGATTCTCAATATCCTCTACTTGATTGAGTCGGGTCTGCTGGATATTCCGGTGCTATACCTGAGCCGTTATATCATTGAAAACAAAAATGCCTACTATGCAGGACTCAGACAGATAACTGAAAACTCGGCCTGGGAAGCCTGGATTCTGTACATGCTTGAAGCCGTTGAGCAGACAGCAAAGACCACGCGTGAACGGATAATGGCTATACGTGAATTGATGCACGAAAGCATCGAGCGGGTAAAAAAAGAGCTCCCCAAAATCTATTCAAAAGATCTGATAGAGCTGCTCTTCAGTCAGCCGTATTGCAAGATCCGTTTTCTTGAGGAGGCTGGAATCGTGCAACGCCAGACAGCAGCAACATACTTGAGAGAACTGGAGCGTATCGGCTTGCTATACAAAGTGAAGGTAGGGCGTGAGTATTATTATATCAATGATAACTTTCTAAAATTATTGTCAAAATAGCATGCATGTAAAAAATCTATTTTTTTCGACATATTGCTGCAATATGTCGATTCCATCGACATATATCAAAAACGTGTCGAAAAAATCATAAAATTTCGACACGTCAGTTGAGCGTGTCGATTTCATCAATATATTGAGAAGAGTCAGAAATCTGTTTCTAATGTGGTAATAGATAGCCAGC
>CAZOTC010000341.1:0-2829 GCA_964582605.1 uncultured Geobacter sp.
GCCCACATGGCGAATCCCCAAGGCAAAGATGAATCGGCCCAGCTCCTGTTGCTTGCTGGCGGCTATGGCGGCCAGCAGATTGGCGGCCAGCTTGTCCCCCATCCGCTCAAACTGCATGAAGTCGGCTGTTGTCAGGTGATACAGATCGGCCACATCCCTGACCAGTCCCAGACTCAATAACTGCTCGATATATTTGTCACCCAGCCCCTCAATGTCCATCGCATCCCGGGAAGCGAAGTGGATGATCGCCTCGGCCAGTTGCGGCGGGCAGGCAAATCCTCCCTGACATCTCACGGCCGATTCTCCCTCAATTCGTGACGCCGCAGCGCCGCAGACCGGACAGCTGGCCGGTTCCGGGACTATCTGCTCGCTACCGCTGCGCTGCTCCGTCAGTACCCTGACCACAGCCGGTATCACATCCCCGGCCCGCTCAACTACCACCGTGTCACCCACCCGAATATCTTTACGGTACAGCTCGTCCCAGTTATGCAGGGTGGCCCGTGATACGGTCACCCCGGACAGATCCACCGGACGCAGCAGTGCCACCGGCGTTATCACCCCGGTGCGTCCTACAGACAGAAGGATATCCTCTATTCCGGTTATTGCCTGACGGGGGGGGAATTTGCAGGCCACAGCCCAGCGGGGTGAACGGCTCTTTTCCCCCAGTTCTGCCTGCAACTGCAGGTCATTTACCTTCAGCACCGCACCGTCAATCTCATAGGGCAGGCTGTCCCGCTGCTGCTGCAGCCTCTGAAAATAGGCAATTGCTTCGGTAATACCAGTCACAGTACGGGCCTGTTCGCTAACCGGCAACCCCCATGCCTCCAGTTGCTCCATCAGTTCTGTCTGGCTTTTTGCCCCGTGCCCCGTGCCCCTTGACCCTGCCTCAAGTACCCCCACTCCATAGCAGACCATGCTCAACGGACGCCGGGCCGCCACCTTCGGATCCAACTGACGAATAGAGCCGGCAGCGGCATTACGCGGATTGGCAAAAGTCGGCTCTCCCTGTTCCTCACGCAACCTGTTCAGATTCCGGAATGCATCAAGCGGCAGATAGACCTCACCACGCACCTCCAGCAGTTCAGGAATCGCACTGCCGGAGAGACGCAGCGGCACGGACCGGATAGTACGGATATTGGCGGTAACCTCCTCCCCCACTTCTCCATCACCACGGGTAGAGGCCTGCTCCAGCAGGCCGTTACGGTAGACCAGTTCGATCGCCAGGCCATCCATCTTCGGTTCGCAATGGTAGCTGATCGGCAGATCATCGCGCAGGCCGAGAAAACTGCGGACCCGCTGATCAAAGGCCGTGACCTCCTCTACATCCATCGCGTTTTCCAGGGAAAGCATCGGCAGGCGATGGCGTACCTGAGCGAATCGCTCAAGGGGCCTGCCACCCACTCGCAGAGTCGGTGAATCCGCTGTCTGCAGATCCGGTCTCAGCTCTTCAATCGTCTGAAGCTCCCGCAGCAGGCTATCATACTCGGCATCACTGATCTCTGGGGCATCCTGCTCGTAGTAACAACGATTATGATACCGGATCAGTTCACGCAGCTCGGCTGACCGCACCTGCTGCAAATCTGCTCTAACTACTTCATCCAAAAGGGAAAGTTGTTCCATACCGACTCCTTGTCAGCACACTATAGCAAATTTTTTATCTGCCCCCTTGATTTTTAACCGACCGCTCGCTATATTCACACTCGTTAGCACTCAACAGCAAAGAGTGCTAGCAACCAAAACCGGAAACTATCAACCACCATAAGCGAAAGGAGAAGTACCGTATGAAACTGAGACCATTGCACGACCGTATCATTGTCAAGCGCCTTGATGGCGAGGAGAAGACCGCTGGCGGCCTGTTCATTCCCGACACCGCCAAGGAGAAGCCCCAGAAGGGTGAGGTCATCGCTGTCGGTAACGGCAAGAAGAATGATGAAGGCAAGTGCGCTCCCCTGGATGTAAAGGTTGGCGACTCAATCCTGTTCGGCAAGTACGCCGGTACTGAGGTAAAGGTTGACGGTGAAGAGTTCCTGATGATGCGTGAGGACGATGTTCTGGCTGTTATCGAGAAGTAATCAAAAGCTTAACGCAGAGACACAGGGGAGCAGAGATACAGAAAAAACAAATAACTTTTTGATTATTTCTCTCTGCAACTCAGTATCTCTGCAACTCTGCGTTAAAAACAAAACTCAAACTATACATTCCGGAGGAATAGTACATGTCTGCAAAAGAAATCCGCTTTAACGAAGATGGCCGCAACGCCATCCTGAAGGGTGTCAATGCCCTGGCTGATGCTGTCAAGGTTACCCTGGGCCCCAAAGGCCGCAACGTCATCATCGAAAAGTCTTTCGGTTCCCCGCTGATCACCAAGGACGGCGTCTCTGTTGCCAAGGAAATCGAGCTGGAGAACAAGTTCGAGAACATGGGCGCACAGCTGGTCAAGGAAGTGGCAAGCAAGACCTCCGACGTGGCCGGTGACGGTACCACCACCGCTACCGTACTGGCCCAGGCCATTTATCGTCAGGGTGCCAAGCTGGTTGCTGCAGGTCACAACCCGATGGAACTGAAGCGCGGCATCGACAAGTCGGTTGAAGTGATTGTGGCCGAGCTGCAGAAGATCTCCAAGCCGATCAAGGATCACAAAGAGATCGCCCAGGTCGGTACCATTTCCGCCAACAACGACAAAACCATTGGCGACATCATTGCCGAGGCCATGGAGAAGGTAGGCAAGGAAGGCGTGATCACCGTTGAGGAAGCCAAGGCGATGGAGACCAGCCTGGAGACCGTGGAAGGGATGCAGTTTGACCGCGGCTACCTCTCCCCCTACTTTGT
>CAZOTC010000342.1:0-2823 GCA_964582605.1 uncultured Geobacter sp.
TCTTGATATTTTAAACCCGGGATTGAATCAGCCGGTTATCTTGGACAGCACTGAGTTGTGATAAAAGTTTGACAGCTGAAGATTTTGAAGATGTCCTGAAAAATGAATATGCGGAAGTCCTGCAGGATTTGTTGGAACATCCCCCATCAATCGTGCCGAAAAAGTTACAGACAGAGAGCGTATATGGTGAATTGTTAGCTGATTTCGAAGAGTTTTATGACCGGGTTTACGAATCAACCATTCGTGCCGATGGATATAAGCTGTATGACACGCTGACAGGGGCAGCATGAGTTCTATGACCTGAAGCATGCTCCATTCAGCTCCATTTCAGCACACGCCTGCCACCAAAACGACATAACTCGTCGCCATGATCTGCCATAATACCTCCAACACAATCAGTCAGGAGGCGGCAATCATGGCACTTTCATTCCTGTCCTATACATCGACACCTCGCATCTCTCAGAGCAGGCAAACCAGCGAAAACGATAAATATGCTCCGCTCTACGGTGTGTGGGCGATTGACATTGTACTCTTCTTTGGCTGGCATCGTCCTCAGTCCCCACGTCGATGGCCTGAAATTCTCGAGAACGAAGACTTTTGTGCCATGGCCGGTCTGGATGTAGACAGTGTCGAGGAACCCCGACGGATCACCACCAGGCACTGCTTGAAGCTGCTCACCAGTCAGCGGGCGAAACTTGCCAAGAAGAAACTGCCGCAGTCGCTCACACTCTTCAAAAATATACGCCTCCTGGCAGGTATGCTGAACCTGACCGATGCCGATCAGGCCGTGCTCACCTTTGCCGCAGGGCTCAGCATCTTCCCTGATTTCCAGGCTGCGATTATTAGCCCCATGAGACACCAGACTACAACCGAGATGTTTTGCAAGCTGCTATCGCACTTAACCGGCATCAAGGACAGTGAGTTCCATCGTGCTCTCCAGGCCGAAAGCCCGCTGGTCAGCACCGGCCTGGTCAGGGTCAACAAAAAGTTGTGTGATCTTGAGGGCAAGGTTGAGCTGTTATCAGGCATGCAGGATGTCATGCTGAAGTCCCACAAAAGTGCACATAACCTCATGTCACATTTTCTACGTCAAGCAGCGCCGGCACAACTTGCCTTGGACAATTTTCCGCATTTGAAACGGGAGAGTGATTTGCTGGTCAGCTACCTGGAGAATGCAGTCCAGAGCCAGGTACGCGGAGTTAACATTCTGGTACATGGCAAGCCTGGTGTAGGTAAAAACCAGTTTGTGCAGGCGCTGGCCGAACAGCTTGAGGTTGAGCTGTTTGAAGTTACCTATGCCGATAAGGATGGCGACCCGATTAAAGGGGAAGACCGGCTGCGGGTGTATGCTTTCTGCCAGCGGCTCCTGGCGCGAAACAATAACGCCATGATCCTATTTGACGAGATCGAGGACGTTTTTGGTAGCGGCATGAACTTCTTCTCCATGCTGTTTGGGGATGATGATGAAGGTGCTGCCAGTGGCGGCAGTCTGGGTAAGGCCTGGATCAACCGCACCATGGAGAATAACCCAGTACCGGCAATCTGGATCAGCAACAAGGTGGGGCAGATAGACAAGGCCTATCTCCGCCGGTTTGACTATTCAGTGGCCTTTCCAACACCGCCCCAAGAGGTCAGGGCGTCAATGGCCACCTATCATCTTGATCCGTTCGAGCCGCCGCAGGGCTGGATTGATCGCCTGGTAGCCAATGAAGAGATCACCCCGGCCCAGTTTGAGCGTGCGGCCAAGGTCGCCCGCACCGGCAGTCCGAAAGATAAGGCAAGGGCACGGGAGCTTGTCGAACAGGTGCTCAGTCGTAGCACCAGCCTGCTTGGACAGCGTAACCTGCCTAAGTGCAACATTGTCCGGACCGGTTACAGCCTGGAGTGGTTGAATACCGACTTGCCTGTTACCAAGCTGGTAGAAGGCATCAAACGCAAGGCCCGAGGGACCTTCTGTTTCTATGGCGCTGCCGGTACCGGCAAGAGTGAATTGGCCCGCTACATGGCTGATCAGATCGGCAAACCGCTGATCATCAAGCGGCTATCGGATATCCTTGGCATGTATGTGGGGCAGTCTGAGCAAAATATTGCTGCCATGTTCAGCGAGGCACGGGAACAGGATGCGGTGCTGGTATTGGACGAGGCAGACAGCTTTCTGGCGGATCGTCGTGATGCCCAGCGCAGCTGGGAGGTCACCCAGGTCAATGAACTGCTGACCCAGATGGAGACCTTTGAGGGGATTTTTGTCTGCACCACCAACCTGATGAACCGACTGGATCAGGCATCATTACGCAGGTTCGCCTTCAAGGTGCGCTTTGATCCGCTTAAGGCCGAGCAGCGGGTGGCCCTGTTCAGGCATGAGCTGGTGCGGCTGGGTGGTGATGAGGCAGAATGTGCAGCATGGGAGTCGCAGGTTGCACGGCTGGAACAGCTCACCCCCGGCGACTTTGCCGTGGCTGCCCGGCAGTTTGATTTGTGGGATGAGCCGGCCACAGCTGGCCGGCTGTATGACATCCTGAAGAAGGAGTGCGAAGTGAAGGGGGCAGCACCCAGGAAAATCGGGTTTAGGGTGTAGCGTGCATCCTCAGCACGCAGCAGCTTGAGCCGCGGGTCAACAACTCGTATCCAGGCATACTCGCCATTGGGGGCTTAAGGTCAGCGTCAGCCTGGCAGGTGCTGCCAGGCTGACAGTGAAGGTGATATTTCAAGGGTACTGGCACTGCATGATGCTACGTTCAGAGTTGGGTGGCAGGAGTATCAACAGTAAATGCGGGTAAGGAGTCAGGTGAATACTGTCTCTGTACACTCAAGTACAAATTTACT
>CAZOTC010000343.1:0-2801 GCA_964582605.1 uncultured Geobacter sp.
GGCAACCACCCCCATTACTGCCGGATAGGTAGCCTTGCCACGGGCCTGATCACTGCCGGCATCCTTGCCAATTTCTTCCGTAGTCCCCTCTATGTCAAGGATATCGTCGGCTATTTGAAAGGCCAGACCGGCTGCCTCTCCATAGCGACGGATTGAAGCCAGCTGTTGATCATCTGCGCCTGCTAAAAGGGCTCCAGCCACAACTGATGCCTTGATCAAGGCACCCGTCTTGCGGGTATGGATGTACTGCACCGTAGGCAGATCCATATCAGGTTTACCCTCACTCTCCATGTCCACAACCTGCCCACCTACCATACCATAGGTTCCGGAACAGGAGGCAATCTCGTGGACCACAGCCAGACGTGCCGCAGGTGGAAGATCTGCAGCAAAACGAGGATCACTCAAAAGTTTGAATGCCTCGGTTAACAGGCCATCTCCGGCAAGGATCGCCAATGCTTCACCAAAAACCTTATGGTTGGTGGGACGCCCACGACGGAAATCATCATCATCCATTGCAGGCAGATCGTCATGGATCAGTGAATAAGTATGGATCATTTCCATGGCACAGGCAGCAGGCATTGCAGCAGCTATATTTCCGCCAACCGCTTCACAGGCAGCAAGCATCAACACCGGGCGCACACGCTTGCCTCCCGCAAATATCGAATAACGCATTGCTTTGTGAATGCTCTGAGGGCGTTCGTCTTCACCGGGTAGATACCGATCCAGTTCAGCATCAACAAGTGTAATTTTTTCTTTCAGATATGCCTTAAGGTCCACAGTTATGTCCCTTCATTCGTATTCACCTTTAGTAGTAAAGGGGTCCTTACGAAACGATCCATCTCGTTGCTTGATCAACACCTCAACCTTACGTTCAGCCTCATCCAGCTTTTTGGCACAAAAAGCAGCATGCTTGACACCTTCTTCAAATGCCTTGATTGAATCATCAAGAGAAAGAGAGCCGGCTTCAAGCGTTCGGACCACCTCTTCAAGCTTTTTAAGTGATATCTCGAATTTTTCAGCTGCCATAAGTAAACTCCTGAAAACAAGTTTTATTTTTTACCCCAGTTGCCCCATAACTGTCAAGAAATCGGGGTTATATCAAAGGCCCCCATACCATATGATGCACGTTTACCTAACTGCACTATACTTGTCAGCATCATATAGGGACCAAACAGATCAAACGGACCGGCAAGTTCATAGCACCCTGTTACGCCACGTTCTGATCCAGACGATGTTCTCGAGCTGTCGAGAGTTTTCACCAGGCAGACTTCATCTGAGCGTTCTGCAAGATCGCGAAAGAGGTCGTACTCACCATCAACACTTCCGTAATAGGCTGCTAAAGACGATATTCTCCTGATCATCGCACGACAAAAGACCACTGGATCAAAACAGGTCAGTTCCCGCGTTGAACGCACAAGTCGCAACGGGCTTTTAAATTCCAGTCTTATCCTGGTGCAGCCTGCATACACAGGGACGTATTGGGAAAGCAGCTCACCGGCAGAGAGTATGGCCATTGATGAAATACATTCATAATCTGAATAGTCCAGCGTCGCTGCAGTTCCCTGATAATCAAGAACTGCCATCTGTCTGAAGTGTTGCTTGCCGCCAAGCATTGTTTCAAGAGCAGCAAGTATGAGTGGGAGATATGAGCAAGCAGGGCCCAGTAAGGTTAGTCCAAGGGAGTCCGGTTGATTATTTCGACTAAATACAAAAGGCAATGCTGGTTTTTGAAATATTTTTACAACTTCTGGGTCTGATGAGAGCTCTCTGGAAAGCAACAGCGTTACCGGACAGGAAGAGTTGACAGAACAGGAATGGCAGGTTACCGACTTAGGAGCACAACAGATATCACGTATAGTTTTTTCAAAAACAGCCCCCTTGCCAGACACAAGATGCGTAAAGGCAGGAAAATAATCAGGCTTAGTTTCAATTATCAATCTTATCAGATTAAGTTCCATAAAAAAACAGGGCGACCGTACCCGGTCGCCCCATGACTCCATACATTACAAACGGTATTAGAATTGAGCCTTAAGATATTCCCTGTTCATACGGGCAATAAACTTGACGTTGATCCCCTTCGGGCAGGAAGCCTGGCACTCGTAATGGTTGGTGCAGTTACCAAAGTTGTTGTCCTTCATGGCCTGAACCATGTTCAGTACCCGCTGCTTAGCTTCGGCCTGCCCCTGAGGCAACAGGGCAAACTGTGAAACCTTGGCTCCGGTGAACAGCATGGCGGCACCGTTGGGACAACCGGCCACGCAGGCACCGCAGCCGATACACTCGGCAGCATCCATCGCCTCATCAGCAGCAGGCTTGGGAATCAGGATGGTATTACCATCAGCAACACCGCCGGTATGGCAGGAGGTGTAGCCGCCAGACTGGATGATGCTGTCCAGAGCGGCACGGTCTACCACCAGGTCCTTGACGATAGGGAAGGCCCGGGCACGCCAGGGCTCAATATAAATGGTATCGCCATCATGGAACTTACGCATATGCAGCTGGCAGACCGTGGTACGCTCCTGACCGCCGTGGGGCATACCGTTGATCACTTGTGAACACATGCCGCAGATACCTTCGCGGCAGTCATGGTCAAAAGCCACCGGTTGCTTGCCGGCTTTGATCAGATCTTCGTTCAGGACGTCCAGCATCTCCAGAAAGGAGTGGTGGTCGGTAATCCCCTTGACGGTATAGTTTTCAAACTTTCCCGGATCGTTGGCATTCTTCTGACGCCACACAACCAGGTTGATGGTCATGGTTTTGTGATGATCGTTGTGTGCGCTCATTATTTGTAGCTCCTTACG
>CAZOTC010000344.1:0-2799 GCA_964582605.1 uncultured Geobacter sp.
GAACATAACCGGTATGGGTAATCCCAACGGTGCCAAGAAATCCTTTGACCTGTACGCCAAGATCCAGTATCTGCGTGGCAAGGACGGCGCTGTTACCTTTGCCACCGGTACCCCTATCAGCAACAGCCTGGTGGAGATGTACACCATTCTGCGCTACCTGAACCGTCAGGGTTTGAAGGATCGTAACCTTGATGTGTTTGATTCATGGGCCAAGGCATACGCATCCATCGAATCACGCATAGAGTACACCCCCAGCCAGAAGCTGAAAGACCGTCAGGTAATGGCAACCTTCAACAACCTGCCGGAGCTGCTGCAACTGTACTCTGAATTTGCAGATGTTATCAGCATGAAGGATCTGAAGCGGATCTATGCCGAGCAGATTAAGGAAAGCAACAAGGAAACCGGTGCCAATGAGCGTGAAGAGTTTCCGGTACCCAAGGTTAAGAACGGTGCCAGGTATCTTGATGTTGCTGATCCTACCAGCTCTCAGCGGCAGTACATGGATTATCTGGTTGCCCGTGCAAACCGGCTTGAAAAGCTGGGCGGACAGAATGACCCGAAAACAGATAATCATTTGTGGCTGATGAATGATGCCCGCAAGATGGCGCTGGATATTCGTCTGGTTGATCCATCGGCACCATCTGACCCGGATAACAAGGTGAACCGGGCAGCCAACAACATCAAGCGTATCTATGACCAGTGGCATGCTGATAAAGGTACCCAGCTGGTATTCTGTGATCTTTCCACCCCTGCCGGATCTTCCAAATCAGAGGCGGCCAAGTTCATCAAGGCCGGTATGACCGTGCTGGGGCTTGAAAAAGACAAGGCGCTGGCCAATACCCTGAACCAGCTTTCCTACAGTGAGCAGTGGACATACCTGAAAAACCGCATTGAGCGCCGGATTGAATCGCTTTCAGAGTCCGTAACTGTTACGGATGCCGATGAAGAACAGCGTGAGAAGCTGGAAAAGTATCTGGATGAGGTGGATGATAACGACATTGCAGCCCTGCAGACCGTTGATACCGGCTTCTCTGTCTATGATGATCTGAAAGCCACCCTGATCAACATGGGTATTCCGGCCAGCGAGATCCGCTTTATCCATGAGGCAAATACCAACCCACAAAAACAAGAACTGTTCAACATGGTCAACAGTGGTCTGGTACGGGTGCTGATAGGATCAAGCCGCAAAATGGGTGCCGGTACCAATGCCCAGGAGCGGCTGGTTGCCCTGCATCACATGGATGCACCGTGGCGGCCTTCTGATGTGGAGCAGCGTGAAGGCCGGATTATCCGGCAAGGCAACATGCTCTATGAGCGTGACCCGGATAATTTTGAAGTTGAGATACCGGCATACTCAACCCGCAATACCTTTGATTCGGTTTCGTGGCAGATCCTGGCCCGCAAGGCCGAGATGCTTGAGGATTTCCGCAGTGGTGCCCGCAGTATGCAGGACAGCGAATCGGACGCTGCCAGCTACTCTGAGTTTATGGCTGAATCAACCGGCAACCCTGCCTTCCGTGAAAAATTCAAGCTGGAGCGTGAGATTGAAGAGCTTGAAAGCGCAGAGCGGAATATCATGGCCAGACGTGCCGCAGGAGAGCGTATTGTCAAAAACGCAGACGCTGATATTGCCAAGGCAGAGAAAACGCTTCAGGAAGCCTTGCGGGATATGGCCGAAGTCAAGGACGCCAAAGTTTTTGAAGTGGACGGCAAAAAGTATGCTGATGATCTGACTGAAGCCTACACCAAGGCGTATGCAGAGTATGAAACAGTCAACAAAGAGTACACCGAAAAGCTGTTGCCTGAATATGTTGCTGCAATGCAGCAGCTTGAAGAGCAGGAGCTTGACGATAAGGCCAAGAAAGAGGCCAAAAAGCTGATCAAGAAACCGGTGGAGCCTGCCAAGCCTACCCTGCCCCGCCTTGAGAAAACATCACAGGCTGCCCGTGCTGCCTTGCGGGTGTCTGAACTGCTGGATGATGTTGCCGAACGTGGAGAGGTAGAGTTTGCGTTTGGTGGTAGCCAGGTAGTTATTGAGAAAGTGCCTGTTGGAGCTGAATACTTCAACTTTAAAACCTTCATAAATGGTAAAGAGCGTTGGGGATTATCTGCCAACGGCCTGAAGCATATGAGCCAGCAGAAGTTGATGGAACTGTTCAACACTGGTGAAATAGCCTCCCGCGTAGCTGCTGATCTGCGGGTTGCCCGTGCTGCTGTTGAATCAGTAAAGCAGAGCATTGAGGACGCAGAGCGTACCCTGAGCAAGCTGAAGTTTGAAGATGCAGACAAGCTGAAGGCCATGCAGGAACGGTACAAGGCAGTGGTTGAGGAAGTCAACCAGCTTGAAAAGGATCTGGATGCCAAGCGTGAGCAGGAAGCAAACATATATCTCAGTGGAGATAGCCGGAGATTTAGCGGTGCGGCCTTCTCTCTGTCATCATCCAGGCCTTCCGGCCTGAAGGCTGAAGAGATCCAGCGGGCGTTTGCTCATTTGCCATACAGCAGCAAGATCAAGGTGGTGCAGACCGCCCTTGATCTGCCCGGCGTGACTGAGGCGCAACTGAGCCAGCTGAAGGGTAAGCCTAACGGTATGCACAAGCATGGCACTATCTGGCTGGTTGCGGATAACCTGTATTCAGTGGAGCAGGCCGAGGCTATCGCTCTGGGGCATGAACTGACCCATGCCGGGCAGAACAAGCTGATTACTGATCATGCCGTGTCGTGGTTTGAGGCGCTGCAGAAAAAAGACCAGTCTCAGCGGGGCGAGTTTCAGCAGCTGGCATGGCGGACCCTGAAGCA
>CAZOTC010000345.1:0-2792 GCA_964582605.1 uncultured Geobacter sp.
GGTTATTATCGGCTTTCTCATGAGTCAGTGCCTGTCCTGATCCAGAAGATCAATTCTGCCACGGCATTATCGGAACACTGGATAGGCTATGTTTGGGTGAGCCGTCTATCAGCTTGTCCGTAAAGGCAAGATAGACCAGAACATTACGCTTTCTATCCAGAAACCTGACGACATGGAGTTTCTTGAACAGGATGGAACGGCTCTTCTCAAATACTTCCTGGCCATCCTTCAGGTTGGCCGGAAGCGTGATCCGGCCTGTTTGGCGGCAGGCAATGGAAGCTTCCGAACGCTCCTCTACCAGCCCCAGGGCGCCTTTGATGCCGCCTTTGGTCGGATAGCTGACGTGACAGGTGACACCAGGGATTAAGGGATCATCAAAAGCCTCAATAACAATCTTGCTGTTGGGGCCGGTCAGGATGAATTCAGTGCTTACTTCACCTATCTTTTCTGCATAAGCGATGTTTGCAAGCAAAAGGAAGAATAACAGCGGAACTGCCAGTTTCATTGTCTGCTCCTTCGGATGTTCCTGATGTGTCTGTCCAGTGCCTGAAAGTAGGCATCCTGGTTGACGGCAAGAATGGTATTATGGTCGCCGCGCTCGAACACCACCAGTTCTTTGGGCTGATTGGCCCATGCATGGAGACGTTCTGCATGGGATACGGAGACGAGGTCGTCATTGCGAGTATGCATGATCAATACATGGCCGGTAAAAGCTGCGATCTTGTCCTGCTGGTGGAGCAGTTCCGACGTGGCCTGTTGCAGTTGGTCAAGGGTAGCGCCGACATGACGCGGCTCAATCCTGGCCAGTATACGTTCAAGTGGATCAGCCAGTCCGCTTTCAATGACCAGTCCTGTTGCCTGCGGGTAGAGCTTTGCACCGTGCACGGCATAGAGCGATCCCACTGATCTGCCGAAGAAAATAAGCTTTTCCGGCGGGACGCCTGATGCCTTGACGATCAGCTCCACATCATCCAGCATGGCGGCAAGCGCAGGCTCACCGCTGGACATGCCGTATCCCCGGTATTCAGCCAGCAGAAGGTTTACTCCCAAGCCGGTAAGCCGCTGTTCGAATTCTCCTAAATAGTCAGAAACGGTTTCGCCGTTGCCATGAAAATGAATAACCGTTGGGAGCTTTTCATCCTGCCTGAGGTAGCGGCAGCCCAACCGGAAGCCATTGCCGTGCACATAGAACGGATCGTCAAAGCGGTTTGGCCACGGGTAGAAATAGCGGGCCGAGAGTTCTGGATGATCAAGATAGCGGTTCATGTCGTTCATTGCCGGTAGTGCTGTTGTTGTCACAGGACACTATATTCCAGGTGTTGCTCCTGAGATCGAACAGCACCTTTGCCCTGCATTCCTGTAGTTGCTGCAGCACCTGTTCAATCTTGTCCTCATGGGTAAAGCCGGCATCGGTGAGTTCAGACCACTCCCGGCTGACATAGTCGGACAGCATGCTGTGCAAGGTTTCAGGGTTGATCTGTTCGTAAGGAACATCCACCCCTTCTTCGGTATTGATGACCATTTCCATCTCTCTTACCCCTCCCTTACCGAAAACCGGTCAAGGGGGCCAATCCTTTTGATCTCCACGCTGTCGGTACGTCCTCCGGGGTAAATCTCCGCAGCCAGGTAGCGGAATTCATCCTGTTCCATAGCTTCAGGGATACTGATCCACCAGCACTTTACAGTTCCCCCTGAACCGTCACTCCAGCGGTAGCCACGTTCTTTGAGCAGATCCTTTTTCTCAAACGGCGCATTGACTGCGTACAATTTGATGATGGGAGCAGAACTGTTTTCAAGTAGCGTGGCAAAGACCGGCTTTTCACTGACAGGCAGGATTTCCAGTAACAGACACAGTACCCCTTCCGCATCATCCAGGGCACGATGGGCATTGATGCACCAGCCGAATTTGAAGAGCAGGTATTCAAGCGAACGAGCCTGAAGTCGTTCTGTTTGCCAGTCTATCTGGTTGACCGTGCAGGCCCAAGGGACCTGTTTGAATACTGGGAAACGGTTCTCTACAAAGGGACGATCAAAAGCAGCATTGTGCGCAACAACCAGAGAGGTCTGTTCAGCCAGTCGGTGAACAACAGCATGGTCAAATTGCTGCCCCCTGACCATCTCATCAGTTATACCTGTAATCTCGGTGATCTCTTTAGGAAGCGGATACCCCGGATCCTCAAAACCGTTAAAACGCTCCGTGATCCGCAGTAACTCTCCGGTGAGCGGATCGTATTCGAAGGCAACAATCCCCAATTCGATGATTTTGTCTGTTTTGTGATTAAGGCCAGTGGTTTCGGTATCCAGACAGAGGCCAATACGGCTGTTGCTCTTACTCTTTCTGCTGAAGCGGGCATCTTGATCAAGATTGATTTTGCGAAGTACCAGATAGTCTCCGGTTGCATGCAGAGAGGTGATGGCTATTTCAGCCTCAAGCTGGTTGAATGGTTGGGGTTCTTTTTTTCTGCTCATGCTTGCACAACCTCATGACCAGGTGAGTGACTGCGCTGAATGCTACCGCTAGAAGCGAGCTCTTAAATGCCTTCTAGGTTCCCTTGGGATTGCGGATTGTTTGGTGCTTTCTCGGCTTGCACCACAACACCGATGCGCTGTTATTGAATGTTGCATTCCTACACAATCAAGAGTTTCACGAAAAGTTCTCGAAAGCAAGCCTTTCAGAGACTCTTATGTTTGAGGTGACACGAGAGGTACCACAAACAAAAAAAACAAGGGGTTAACCGTTTTGGCTAACCCCTTGTTTTTATTTTGGAGGCGACGAGCGGATTTGAACCGCT
>CAZOTC010000346.1:0-2789 GCA_964582605.1 uncultured Geobacter sp.
GGCAGATAGTCAGCCCCAGCCCGGTGCCGCCAAAACGGCGGGTGGTGCTGGTGTCGGCCTGTTCAAACGGTTTAAAGATCTTCTGCTGTAGTTCTGGCGGTATACCGATGCCGGTATCACTGACGGTCAGCCGGATCAGAGCCCTGTGCGCATCCTGCTCCAGCAGCCTGACCGCGATGGTAATGGAACCCTGTTCGGTAAACTTGATGGCGTTGCCCAGCAGGTTCAGCAGCATCTGCCTGATCCGCAGCTGGTCGCCACGCAACAGATCCGGCAGATCAGAGGGAAGATCTTTCTGCAGGGTCAGCTGTTTTTCATACACGCGGGAGATCTGGGAGGAGACCAGCTCTTCAATCGTCCTGTTCAGGGAAAAATCGGTATATTCCAGATCTGTCCTGCCTGCTTCGATCTTGGACAGATCCAGAATGTCACTGATAATCTGCACCAGGTTGTCTGACGAGAGCTTGATGGCATTGACATACTCCTGTTGCTCCGGGGTCAGTTCGGTAAACTCAAGCAGTTGAGCCATCCCCACCACGCCGTTCATCGGGGTACGGAGCTCGTGGCTCATGTTGGCCAGAAACTCGCTCTTGGCCCGGCTGGCCGCTTCGGCAGCCTCTTTGGCAGCGGCAAGCGCCTCTTCAACCTGTTTCCGTTCGGTTATGTCACGGGCAAACCCTACGGTGCCGGTCACGCTGTTGTCCGGGGCGATCAACGGTGCCTTGTAGGTTTCTATCCAGATCCTTTTACCGTCTGTTTCAAGCGGTTCTTCAGTGTTCTTGGTGCTCCCGGTCAGGAGTACGTCCCGGTCATCGGCCTGATACAGCAGCGCCAGCTCTTCAGGCCACAGATCAAGGTCGGTTTTGCCGATTACCTCGCTGATGGAAGCTGCCCCGCATGCCTCGGCAAACAGCGAGTTGATCGCAACAAATCGGCCTTCAGTATCTTTCATCCAGGCCATAAACGGCAGGTTGTTCAACAGGGTCAGAAGAGCGGAACGATCCCGTTGTGCCTCCTCTTCGGTCTGCTTCAGCCGGGTTATATCCCGTGCAATGCCCAATACGCCGATCAGGCTGCCATCCGGCGCAACCAGCGGAGTCTTGATGGTTTGCAGATACTCCTGATGTCCGTCGCTGGCAAAACTGATCAGCTCTTCGTTTATGCTCGGGCCTCCAGCCTCCATGGCCTTGCGGTCATTCTCACGGAAGAAGTCGGCCAGTTCACTGTCAACAAAGTCATAGTCGGTCTTGCCGACAATCACGGATTCCGGTGCACCGAAGAACTGTTCAAAGCGCGGGTTACATGCCTGGTAAACCCCGTTTTTGTCCTTCAGCCAGACAAGGTCAGGCATGGCGTTTATCAGGGTGTTCAGGTGTGCTGTCCGCTCGGCAACCCGCTGTTCCAGCAGCAGATTCATCTCTTCAGCCGTTGCCAGGGTTGACTGCTGTTCTGCAATCTCGCGCCGCGCAGTGCGCAGATTCCGGTTACTGACGGCTAGTCGCAGCATCATGAACACAAGTGCTGTGACAGCAGCAATAGCTCCAACAATCTGCCATCGCCAGCGCTGCCAGGCATCCAGCAGGGTGAATGACGGCACCAGATCGTAGGGGGGCAGGCGCAGATCCCGCAGCATGGTTTCCACCGGCTGGTAGTTGGCCGGTATGCCAAATCCCTGCAGTCCGGCCTTCTGCAGCAGCGGGGTGCCCTGCTCCAGTGACAGCAACGCACCGGCAAACAGCCCGGTCAGTTTTGTATCCAGATGGGGCAGGGCCACAACCGGCCATTCAGGGTAGAGGCGTGTGGATGTGGCATAGGGAAAATCAGGCAGTTCCTGGCGGTTAATGACCTTTAACCGGCCCGGGGCAAGCCTGCCCTGCTGTTCCAGCGTTTCAATCAGGCCGGTACGGACAAAACCAACGTCGGCACTGCCGTCAAGCACCGCTTTGATGACCTTGTTGAGCGGCAGCCCGGTTATCAGCAGCTGTTTCGGGTCAGGCTGCGGGAGCCCTGCCTGCTGCATGGTGTAGGTCTGGAGCCAGTAACCGGCAAAGGTGCCGGGAGCAGTGGAAGCACAGGCGATTTTCTTCCCTTTGAGATCAGCCAGCCGGTTGATGTCGGTTCGGTCGCTGCGGGTAACAATCACCCCGCCGAATGACGACAATGCCTTGTTCCCTTCCCGCAGGATCAGGGTTGCAAGGGCACCTGAAAAACCGTTCTGTTCACGCAGCACAACATAGTGGCTGGGGTTGGTCAGTACAAAATCAAGCTGGTGGTGCTTCAGGGCTTCCAGCATCTCTGCATGGTCCAGAATTCTGATCTGCAGACGATAGCCGGGCAGCCTGTCTGAAAGATGGTCAGCAATCGGTTGCCAGGCAGCCTGCATTTCTTCTTTAGGGCGCAGGGCAAGGATACCCAGGGTCAGCTCCTTTTCGAGTGCGGCCTGCGCCGTGGAATTCAGGCAGCCAAGCAGCAGCAGAAACAGCAGCAGACTGACCAGGCATCGCTTCATTGCATTGTCTCACGTTCCTGCAGAGGCAGACAGGACGGATCGGCCAGATCCTTCAGGCTGTCTGCAGTCTTGAGCAGTTGTGCCGTCTGCATAATCTGCAGCAGTGAACGGGCTGTTTTTAGCAGCATCGGCTTGTCTCCGGCAAGGTAGCCCCTGTTTTCAGCAACAGAGGGCAGATTAAGGCCTCGAAAGCCGGCCATTACTTCATCAGCAGATGTCTTGAGCCGTGCTGCCATCCGGTGGGCTGCATCCTGCGGATTGGTTTTCAGATGCTGCAGTG
>CAZOTC010000347.1:0-2784 GCA_964582605.1 uncultured Geobacter sp.
TGGCCTTTCATCATTACTTGCAAAGAGGCCTCTCAATGTCGAGTACCGCCTTCAACTTATGCAACCTGCCCCCCTGGGTGATCGCTTCCCGTCACTTCAATGAACATCCGCAACCGCTGTTTTTACAGGGCGTGCGGGATGCTAACCGTTTTCTGTTTAACAAGCTTGATACCATTGCAAGCCGTGAAGAGCGTGGTCAGATCTTCAGTGACTACCTTTCGGTCAAATTCCAGCTTCACCATGAGGACGGCCATACCGATTCTGCAAGAAAGGCGCTACGGAACAGCTATCTGCGCTTCCTGAAGGGCTGGATGATGGACAGCAATTCAGTGGAAGGGGCGGTGCTGAAAAGCTGGGTGGAGAGCCGGATGGGCATAGCACCCACCTTTCACAATGGCCGGATCAACGGAGCTGATTCAGAGGCCCACTACCGCTACATCATGGATCGCACCCGTGGCAGCAAGCGGACCAACGCCATCAACGCCCAGCTTGATCTGTTGTACGAATACTGCCAGTACGAACTGAGCCGCAGCCATGGTGAACTGATCCAGCTTACGCTCTTTCGCGGCACCAACGGTGCCACTGAAGACCAGATTATCGAGCAGGTGAGCAAGCGTGAGCAGGTTGTGCGGCTGAACAATCTGGTCTCGTTTACGGACGAAGAGGAGCGGGCCTGGGAGTTCGGCTCCATAGTCTGGCGGATACAGGTCCCCACCTCAAAGATCTTCTTTTTTGATGAGCTGCTTCCCACCAGTCTGTTAAAGGGGGAGGGAGAATATCTGGTGATCGGTGGTGATTACCTGGTCAAGCGGATCATGTGCACAGTTTGACACCGTCTAGCGCCCGGCAATCGCCGCAAGTTTCATCGGCTGAACCAGCAGAATCCGATGCCTGCGGAATTCAAGCAGCCCCCTTTTATGCAGCTCCATAAGCATCGCAGAAACCGTTTCGCGGGTTGAGGCGATCAATCCTGCCAGTTCGTTATGGGTAAGTCGCAGGTCTATCAGTATACCGTCTGGCAGAGAAACACCGAATTCTTCTGCCAGATTGAGCAAGGCTCTTGCAAGACGCACTTCAACCGAGCAATACAACATATCTACCAGGCGGTTCTGAACCCGTTTCAGGCGCAGCCCGCACAGCTTTGTAATCCGCGTGGAGAGCTTCGGCACAAGCTCCATAAGATGATCAAAATTATCCCGCTGCATCATGCAGAGCAGGGTCTCTTCCATCGCTTCTGCCGTTACCCCTTCATCATCCCCTGCAGGCTCCCGGACAAGCTCTCCCAGCAGGGTACCTGCTCCGAGAATATCCAGAATCAGCGCCCTCCCGTCAGGTGATGTCCTGATGACCTTGATCCGGCCATACTTGATAAAATAGACTGCATCACCGGCAGTACCGCGATAGGGGAGCAGCGCCCGTTTTTTCAGAGACAAGGAGCGTGAGCCGCGATCAATTACCGCGTACTCATCCGGGGTCAAGCCGCTGAAAATGTCCATTCTCTTCAGGTACCACAGCTTTGAATCGTGCATATCGGTTACTCCACAGAGATACATTACTGCATCAATAAGGTGAAAACAGATTGAAAAACTGTAAGCACGCTTACAGTCAGCAGGGCATCAGGCGCGTTATGGTCTGGCCATTACATTAACACGACCACAAGGAGGTCAGAACATGAAAAAATTCGTATTGTTGTTAACGGTTGTATCTGCACTGGCAACATTTTCTGCTGCAGCCATCGCTGCAGAGCCGATGAAGCCGATGGACGCTGCGGCACCCCAAATGGAAGACAAGAAGATGGAAAAGAAGAAAATGGCCAAGAAAGTGAAGAAAGCCAAAAAGCCTGAAAAAGAGATGAAAGCAGATGGCGAGATGAAAAAAGAGATGAAAGAAGCTGCGCCTGCCATGAAATAACTGGTAGTATGATACCGGGGCGCCGTCATCTGCGGCACCCCGGTATCGCCTGATCGCAGGCTCCTGGACTGACTATCCGGCCCTGCAGTAATCTGACCAAGGGGAGGGCTGTTATGCAGAGCTACAAGCTGCCGACATCCGAGTTGACCGCAGAAGAGGTTTTCCGTACCCGGCGCACCCTGCTGAAGGCGCTCGGCTTTCTGGGGCTGAACGCCTGGCCTCTGCTGAACGCCTGCACCAACTACGCTGCCCAGAGCCGTGATCTGAACGGTACGCTGGTCAACCTGAAGCAGTTGCACGCTCCCCGCAACGGCAGCTACCGGCTGGATCGCCCGCTGACTGATCAGGCAGAGGCTGCCGCATACACCAATTTTTATGAATTTACCCATAGCAAAGAGGTCTGGCGCCGGGTAGATCGCTTTCTGACCCGCCCCTGGGAACTGAAGATTACCGGACTGGTTAAAAAACCGCTGACCATTTCTGTTGATGAGCTGTTGAAATTGATCCCGCAAGAGGAACGGCACTATCGTTTTCGCTGTGTGGAGACCTGGTCAATGGCGGTTCCCTGGATCGGATTTCCGCTGTCTGCCCTGATCAAGCGGGTTGAACCGCTGTCATCGGCAACGCATATCTCGTTTATTTCGTTTCTCAGGCGGGACCAGGCTCCGGAACAGAAGCGGAGCAGTGTTGAGCTCTGGCCGTACCACGAAGGGCTTACGCTTGCCGAAGGGATGAATGACCTCAGCTTCATGGCCACCGGCCTCTACGGCCATGAACTGGCCAAACAGCACGGCGCACCGATCCGGCTGGTTGCTCCGTGGAAATACGGCTTCAAAAGCATCAAGTCGGTGGTTGAAATAGTCTTTACCGACC
>CAZOTC010000348.1:0-2764 GCA_964582605.1 uncultured Geobacter sp.
GGCGTTTGGTGTGGTGGGGGCATCGGAAGATCGCAGCAAGTATGGCAACAAGGTGTTGCGCTGCTACCTGCAGAACAGGAAGATCGCCATTCCGGTCAACCCGAAGGTGGCTTCTGTTGAGGGGATTGCTACGGTTGCCACGGTTGCTGACCTGCCGGATAACGTCGCAAGCATTTCAGTGATCACCCCGCCGGCAGTGACGGAGAAGGTGGTTGAGGCCGCCATTGCACGCGGCATCACCAATATCTGGATGCAACCCGGTGCCGAGAGTGACGCTGCCATTGAGCGCTGCAAGGCGGCCGGGATCAACGTGATTGCCGATCACAGTTGTCTGCTGGTGGTACTGGGCTACAAAGAGCACTGATCAGGAGCCGTGCCATGTCTCGCGTCTGTATGCTGCTGTGCCTCATTGCATTTCTTGTCTGCTCCCCTTCTGTCTCCCGGGCTGCAGACATGACCTTCAGCTCCGTTAGCATTGAATCGGTCGGCAGGGATGGCCGGGCCCACAAAAGCGTAACAGCCGATGGCAGCATGTCCGGCGGTCACATGTCGGTCGGTATGCCGCCACGGATCTATCGCAGCGAAGGCCGGATGCCGGAGCCTGAACTGGCGCACCTTAACGGGTTGATGCAGCATATCGACACAACACCCTTTCCGGACACGTTGAAAGGCACCGGTTCAAGCAGCTCATATCGTAAGCTCGGCATCACCCGCAAGGATAAGGCAGATATCAACATGGTCGCCCCGGGTGAGGCCCGCTTTGAGCCGGACCTGCTTGAACAGATCTACACACTCCTCGCCGCACAGAAGGTGGGGGGCTGGTAATTACGGCCCCCTGGTCTGAAACGGAAAGCGGCGACCTTCACTGAGGCCGCCGCTTTCCGTATATCCTGATGACTAGCTGCTTCAACGATCAGGGGGTGGTATGACGAATGTCCTTGCCTTTGACCATGAAGATCACCATCTCGGCAATGTTGGTGGCATGGTCGGCGATCCGCTCCAGTGATTTCGAGATGTAGGTCAGACGCATTGCGCGGCTGATGGTGGAAGGATCTTCGATCATATAGGTATACAGCTCTCGCTGCACCTGCTCGTTCAGGTCGTCAACCATCTGGTCGTCCTTGCAGACCTTCACCGCCAGGACATCGTCCCCCCGCACAAAGGCATCCAGCGCCTCTTTGACCATGATCTCAACCCAGTGGGCCATGCGCGGGATATCGATATACGGCTTGAGCGGCGGTTCCTGATTCAACTGGCGGGCACGCTTGGCCATGTTGGAGCATTTGTCGCCGATCCGTTCCAGATCGGTCACAATCTTCAAGGCAAGGGTGATAAAACGGAGATCCTTGCCGGTGGGCTGACGCAGGGCCAGCAGTTCCAGACAGCGTTCATCAATGGCAACTTCATGGCCATTGACTTCGTGATCCATGGCGATGATCTTTTCAGCCAGCTCCGTGTCGCGATCAACCAGTGACTTGACGGCATCGGCGATCATCTTTTCCACCAGGCCGCCCATGGTCAGAATCTGCTGACGTAGATTGTTCAGATCAGAATCGTAGGAAGAAACAACATGTCCACTCATTAACCAAACCTCCCGGTAATATAATCTTCAGTCTGCTGCTTCTCCGGGTTGGTGAAGATCTTCTTGGTGTCACCCATCTCAATCAGCTCTCCCAGATAGAAAAAAGCGGTGGCGTCGGAGACCCGTGCTGCCTGCTGCATATTGTGGGTCACGATCACAATCGTATACTGCTCCTTCAGTTCGTCAATCAGCTCCTCAATCTTGAGGGTTGAAAGCGGATCCAGGGCGGAACAGGGTTCATCCATCAGGATCACCTCCGGATTGGTGGCAATCGCCCGGGCAATGCAGATCCGCTGGGCCTGGCCGCCGGACAGCCCCAGGGCAGAGTCATGCAGGCGGTCCTTGACCTCGTTCCAGATGGCGGCCCCTTTCAGGCTCCGCTCCACGGTCTCATCCAGAGTGGCCTTGTCCTTGACTCCGGCGATCCGCAGGCCATACACGATATTCTCGTAGATCGACTTGGGAAACGGGTTGGACTGCTGAAAGACCATCCCGACCCGGCGCCGCAACGAGATCACGTCAGTGGAGCGACCGGTGATCTCATCACCGTCCAGCCTGATGCTCCCTTCAACCCGTACCGAATCGATCAGGTCATTCATCCGGTTCAGACAGCGCAAAAGAGTTGACTTGCCGCAGCCGGAGGGGCCGATAAAGGCGGTGACCTGGTTCTTGCGCATGGTCAACGAGATATTCTTCAGGGCCTGTGACGTGCCGTAAAAGAGGTTGACCTGCTCGGCCTCTATTATGGGGGGATGTTTACTCAGATCTACCGGTTCGGGACTCATTTGTTCAATCCTTTTATACAGCTTAGAAGTGTGAGGTAGTGTATTTACGCCGCATCTGGTTGCGGAAACGGATCGCCAGGCTGGTGGCGGCAACCACGATCAGCAGCAGCAACAGGGTGGTGACATAGACCATCGGTTTGGCCGCCTCCACGTTGGGGGACTGGAAGCCGACGTCAAAGATATGGAAGCCCAGATGCATAAACTTGCGGTCCATGTGAAAAAACGGGAACTGGGCATCAAACGGCAGGGTCGGGGCCAGCTTGACCACCCCCACCATCATCAACGGCGCCACCTCACCCACGGCGCGAGCCATGGAGAGCACCAGACCGGTCATGATGCCCGGTGTGGCCATCGGCAGCAGCACCTTGGTCAGGGTCTGAAACTTGGTGGCCCCCAG
>CAZOTC010000349.1:0-2741 GCA_964582605.1 uncultured Geobacter sp.
GGGGTTGCCGATTGCTTTGCTTGAGGCGATGAGTTATGGCTTGTCATGTCTGGGAAGCAAAATACCCTCAAGTGATGATGTTCCGATCGAGAAAGAGAGATTATTCTTACCTGGTGATATTAAGGATTTGGAAAAGAAGATCGCGTATTTTATGCAGCACCCATTAAGTCATGAAGATAAACAAAAGCAGATCGATGTTGTCGCTAAGTGGCCTGATTGGGATCGGGTAGCTGAGTTGACATACGGAGTTTATCAGAAACTCCTATGAAAAAATCACAATTGCTGATGGTCTGGTTGCTGCCGGTGATCATCATCGGAGGGTTGTTTAACGCGTACCTTGGCTATCTGATGGTAGCGATGATGGCAGTGCTGTTGGTGATGGCAGTGTTTCGCGGCCGCTACTGGTGCTGGCACTTGTGCCCTCGGGGAGCATTTCTTGATCTGGTGATGCAGAAGGTGAGCGCTAAGAAACCGGCGCCGCGCTTTTTTACCAGGCAGTGGTTCCGTTGGACAATATTTGTGCTGTTTATGACAGTTTTGGTGCTGCGGATCGTTGCGGCAGGAGGAAATTGGCTGGCTATCGGCGCGATATTCGTTTCAGTGTGTATTGTGACAACGGTCATCGCAGTTATCCTGACTTTTTTCAGTACTCACCGCGGCTGGTGCATGGTCTGTCCCATGGGATTTTTGCAGGAAAAACTGGGAAAGCTTAAAAAAGCAAAAAAAGCTTGATTTTTCAGCTATTTTGAGCTAGTCTTATACAGTTAAGAGGGTTTTCAGTGTTCTCTAGTATAGTAGCAAGGAGGGTAGTATGCGTAGACTGATAGTGTTAGTAGCGTTAACGATGCTTGTTTCCTGCAGCGCGTTTGCCGCGCAGACTTTTGAGCCGAGTCCGGTTAATTTCGATGATCTTGACCATTCCTACGCCTATACCTGGGGTATTGATTATAATCTGCCGCAGGGTGCTACGGTGTATTCTGCTTCACTTTCCTTCAATCAGATCAATAACTGGCAGGATGAGGATAATATCCTTTACATGAACCTGCTTAATGATGCTGCTTACGGCGTTGCTTCGGATTATGACGGTGAGGCCAGCGGGAATTTCTTTGAGGGCAACGGCACGTTCTTGACGTCCTACACTGATGCTGATGCAAGCACGCCGGTTGATTTTACCTGGAATTTCACCGCACCGCAGTTGGCTTCATTGAATGCCGCTTTAGCCAATGGCAATTTCGGCATCGGTTTTGACCCTGACTGCCACTATTGGAACAATGGTGTGAAGTTGACACTCAATACCAATGTGGTGCCTGAGCCGTTCAGCGCGATGTTGTTTTTGGCCGGCGGCGGGGTGTTGGCAGCATTGAAGAAAAGAAAAGCGTAGTTATTTGCCGAAGATGTAATCGGCCTGAGCGGCGTCCAGGCTGGTGTAGAGATCAGCGAGAAATTGTTTAGCAATCTTCACTGATTGCTCAGGCGCCTGAGGCGAAGCGGGAATATCGAGCCGGACCATAAGTCCGGCTTTTTTCTTTCCTACCAAAGATGTCCAGAATTCCTTAACTTTTTGGCCGGTCCAGGAGCTGACCTGTTTGTCCAGGCACAGCCAATATATCAAGACAGTATTTTCCTGCCCCTTGGACATGAGCAAGGTGACTGCTTTGAAGGTGCGTGGCCCAAGCGATATCTCGGTGTCGGGAAGTTCTTTGATCGAATAGCCGGAAGAGCCGAAGCACACTTTAGGGTTATGGAAGTTGCCGGCGTCAAGGACCAGCAGCATGAGGTTGGGGCCGTCAGCGCGCTCGTAAGTGTGCGCGAAAATGCCGCTGATGAAGCGGTAGCGTTCGTCGCCCAGATCGAGTTTGCCGGAAACATCAGTGCCTTTCCAGGGGCCGATGTTTTCAGGGATGCTCATCTGGCTGAGGATATTTAAACTATGATACTTTGGCTTGGGCAAGGCGTAGCTGGCAGCAAGTGCGGCAGCAATGATTATAATGGGCAATAGATAGTGCAATTTCTTCATACGTCTTCCTCTAGCGTGCGCGGACGGTTAAGCCAGGCCTCAATTCCGAGTATCCCTCCGATCAGTACGATGAACATGAACAGCCCGCTGAAATCATGGAAGAATCCCTGTCCGGCTTCTGCGCCAAAATAAAAGGTAACCAGGCAAAGCGAGAGTACACGGAAAAGATTCCCTGTCAGGGCCAGAGGCACCAGGCATGCCAGCAGGATGGTTTTTGTTTTACGATGTGATTTGCTGACATGGATGTAAGCAAGGCCGAGCGAAAGAAGTGTGATCAGCGAGCGGAAACCTGAGCACGGGGCGCCCATGAATATTTCCTGGTTGCCTATGGTCAGCATCAGGCCTTCACGGGTGAGCGGGTAATGGAATGAACGCAAGACGATCGCAGCTGCTACGGAGATGCCGTGGCGCATGGGCAGGGTAATGGCGTCAAGGATACCCAGCGGCGGCGGGACCATCAGCAGTAAATACAATATAGGAAAACGCAGTAGTTTTGCGGTTTGGGAACCGTAGAGATAGAGCGTTAAGCCGAACAGTACCGGGATGAGCGAGAAAGTGGAGACCGAGAGGTAATCCCAGCGCCAGCCAAAGACGAAGAGCAGGGCGCCGAGAGTGATCAAAGCGAGCGCAAGAAAACTTGCAGCAGTAGTAGCCGTGGCTGCCGCTGCTTTGCGCGCAGCCTGCTGGAGTTGAACGCGTTTGCGCCAGGCCAGCCATAACGCTA
>CAZOTC010000350.1:0-2734 GCA_964582605.1 uncultured Geobacter sp.
TGGGCAGGCGTCCGACTTTAACCTCGGTCTGGAAGAAGTCGATGATGTTGTTGGCTATCGCTTCTGAGGTGTCGTCCTGCTCGGAAAAGGCACGGCCATTGTCCGGGCGGTTTGACTCGATAATTGCCACGATCTTGTCGTTGTCTACCCGTACGTAGGGTGAACCGGCCCGATCATCCACACGGCTGATCAGGTACGGCAACCGGTTAGGCGGGTTGATTGGCTCAACAATATCGTGCAGGCCTTCAAAACTGGGGATTGAGGTGTTGATCTCAATAATAATCTTATCAGCAATCTGCACGATCTCCGGTACGGCACCGCAGGAGGCGGTCAATACCAGTTCTCCCTTTTCAGTAATTGCCGAGCATTCGATGATGGCGATATCGAGGCTGCCACCGTTGTCCTTGGTATAAAAACCGTAGCCCAGATCCTGGGCAAACATGGAGAGGTGGCGGTCACCCATGCGGATACGGCCTTCGTTGATGCCGGCCTGGATATTCTTGCCGGTCTGGTAGGGCCAACGGCGGTCGATCATATCAAGTGCAGCCCAGCGGTCCTCGGTCTCAACGCCGACTGAGGCGCCGATAAACAGGTTGAATTTCAGTTTGCCCTGCAGGTTGTTTTTTTCTACATGATCAGCCAGGGCGATCGGTACCATCTTGGGGTAGCCGGCCGGGGTGAAGCCGGACCAGCCGATATTCATGCCGTTTTTGAAGAGGGTGATTACCTCGTCAACGGCTTTGATTCTGCTGTGAAGTGTTGTTTTTCTGATTCTGTGGTGTAGTTCCGACATTGACCCGTTTCCTCCTGTCTGACGACCTTATTTATCGAACGTTCGTTCGAGTGATAAATCCATAATAACGGTAGCCTGATACAATACGCAAGATGTAATTATGTATATTTTGCTATATGGTTTGATTTTACGGGGCAGTTTGTTACTCTCGGTAGGGAGTTCAGCGAACAGGATGTGGCGGTTATGTCAAAGATTGATGGTCGTACAAAACTGCTGGAGACGGGAACGCGACTCTTTGCCGAGCGAGGGCTCCACGGTGTCGGTATCCGTGAACTGTCGCAGGCGGCAGGTGTCAGCATCTCGATGGCGTCTTACTATTTCGGCGGCAAGGAGGGGCTGTACGCAGCAGTGCTGCAGGAACAGTTCGGTTGCTTTGAGCAGATTGAATCGTTGCGTCAAGCCACAGCACCGCTGCAAGTACTGGAAGGGTATCTGCGCTGGACTATCCAGCGACATCGCAACAATCCGTACCTGCTTCGTTTCTACACCAGTGAACTGACCAATCCAACCGCCTTTTTTTCAGGGATTGTTGCGCCGGCAATCAATCGGGTGATCCGAGTCTTGTCCGAAGTGATTGACGAAGGGATACGGCAGGGGGTGTTCAGGCAGGATGTTCATGGTATCAACGCCTCGTTGGCGCTGGCGGGGATGGTTAACTATTTTTTTCTCAGCATACTGGCCACGGAAAATCTGATCAGTCATTCACCCGATCAGGACGAGCAATTGGTGCAGCAGTATCTGTTGATTTTTACCAAAGGGATTATGTCATAGTGACAACGAGGCGTTTCTAAGGTTTAGAATTGCTACATACCGGCTATCATGCTATAGCTAGACAACACCTGAGCCACAGGGATACCCCCTGTGGCTCTTTTATTGACCAGAAAGAGAGAAGACCAATGATCAGCGCCAATAACATCAGTCTTGCCTATGGCAAGCGGGTGATCTTCAAGGATGTCAATATCAAGTTTGTGCCGGGCAACTGCTACGGTCTGATCGGTGCCAACGGCGCCGGTAAATCCACCTTCCTCAAGATTCTGGCAGGGCTGTCCGAGGCAGACTCCGGTACGGTCAGCGTCGGCCCCCGTGAGCGGATCTCCTTCCTGAAGCAGGACCAGTTTGCCTTTGATGAGCATACGGTCTTTAACACCGTTATCATGGGGAATCCCCGGTTGTACGAGGTGATGCACGAGCGGGAGGCGATCTACTCCAAGGGGGAGTTCACCGAAGAGGACGGCATCCGCTCCGCCGAACTTGAGTCTGAGTTTGCCGAGATGAACGGCTATGAGGCCGAGTCCGAGGCAGCGGTGCTGCTGAACGGCCTGGGGATACCGGAGGAGCTGCGGAACAAGCAGATGAAGGAGCTTGAAGGGGGCGAAAAGGTACGGGTACTGCTGGCCCAGGCCCTGTTCGGCAACCCTGATATCCTGCTGCTGGACGAACCGACCAACCACCTGGATCTCAAGACCATCAACTGGCTGGAGGAGTTTCTCTCCCGCTTCAACAATACCGTGATTGTGGTTTCCCACGATCGTCACTTCCTGAATCAGGTCTGTACCCATATGGCTGATATCGACTTTGGGCGGATTCAGGTCTACGTGGGCAACTACGACTTCTGGTACCAGGCCAGCCAGCTGAACCTGAAGCAGAAGCAGGACGAAAACCGCAAGGTTACCGACAAGGCGAACGAGCTGAAGGAGTTTATCCAGCGCTTCTCCTCCAACGCATCCAAGGCCAAGCAGGCCACCTCCCGCAAGAAGTTGCTGGAAAAGCTGACTATTGAGGAGATGCCGGTCTCATCCCGTAAGTATCCCCATGTGGTCTTCAAGCCGGAGCGGCCCTGCGGCGACATCATTCTTGAAGTCAGCGGCCTCTCCAAGACGGTGGATGGCGTGGAGCTGTTCAAGGGGCTGGATCTGAACGTGCGTAAGGGGGACAAGATCG
>CAZOTC010000351.1:0-2732 GCA_964582605.1 uncultured Geobacter sp.
GAATGCTGATGCCTGCAGGTAGTTGTACAGACGCATGTAGCGGTAGTAGGTGTCGTACGGTTTGCTGGGGTCATATTTCTGGTAGTTGATACTGGTTGTATCGAAGTTCTCATACATCGGATGGTTGGTCATGATAGTGGGTTTGACCAGAATCTGAGTTTGGTTTTGAGGAAAATATCTGAATGACAGGGTCTTGCCGCCGTCAGGCGAGTAGAACTCCAGAAAACGGGCATTGCCGTTGCGGTCGCCGATCAGGAAGTGGATACCGTCGAGCGGAAAATAGACCGTCAGGTTGGCGAGAAGATTGGGAACATCATCAACTGTGCGTGCGTTTTCCAGGATCATCCGGACCATCTGCAGATAACTTAAGCCCGGTTGCTGCGGCATGCTGTTGATGTCCTTGACGGTATAATCCTTCAGACTTTGATCAACGAGCCCGCTGATGGTCAGACCATGCTCGTTGAAGCCGTCATACGCGCCGTTCACCAGATCGAAGGTGCCCACCACCATGGTGGCGAACCCTCCATCCTGCGGGTAGGTCTCCAGCACAAAATTTCTTGAAAAGAGTCTGTTTCCGTGGCCGTCCACCGTATAGGGCGGAACAGCAAAGCGGTACATGTCAACCGTATAGAACTCCATGTTGCGTGCCTGGAAGGAATGGCCGTTGGCGGTGACGGTTTTGGGGAAGAAGATGGCCGAACACTGCACCGGTTGCAAGTCATACCAGAGGGCGCTACTGTCATTCAGATCATCGGCGCCCCAACCATAGTAGGCCTCGATCCCTCTCTGGCGTGCGGCCAGGCTCGGAAAATACTGCTGGATGTAACTGTTGCGGCCGGCTTTGTAGCTCAGACCGCCCTGGGTCGGAAACTGCAGCGGTTGAGCCTGGTAGTAGTCCTTTGAAAGCTGGGCAAGGGACTTGCCGATCTCCTGGTTGGTCCCTTTTAAGACGATATGTCTGACCTCCTGATAGTTGCCGCCGACCTTCTGCACCACCAGATCGTTCTTCACGAGGGCACCAGAGGATGAATTGCCTGAATCACCGCAGGCGGCAAGCAGCACGGCATGGCAGACGGCAAGGAGTAGTGCGAGGGTTGTACGTAACATGTGTATCTCCTCCTGTTCGGGGTGTGTGCCGGCTGCCGGCCGGCACGAAATGGGGACGGCCAATATGAAGCTTTACTGAAGACCAAGTATACGTCCATTCGAACTGAGTGCAAGCCGTAGCTCCGTTTTTTGTCAACCCCTGCACGTATCGCTGCCGATCTGGCGACGCTGCTGAACTGAAGGGAACCAATCCATTAAACATGAACTTCAAAAACTGGTGACAAGTGCTGATCGAGATGATATTAGAATATGCGAATATCGTTTAAGGGGCTGTCATGTCGGCGATTATAGAAAACTATTGGGTGACTATCCTGAAGGCCCTCGGCCATCCCACCCGCCTGCAGATTGTGATGGAACTCCTGAACGGCACTAAATGCGTGACCGACATTCAGGAGTTGCTTCCTGCTTCACAGGCCAATATCTCCCAACACCTCACGGTATTGCGCAATGCCCGGATCGTGGACTTTGCCCAGGACGGCTCCCAGCGCTGCTATTACGTCTGCCGCCCTGAACTGGTCGAAGGGGTATTGTCACTCCTCCGTAACGAACAGCCCGAAATAAAGAAACCGAAACTGTAATGCTGCCTGCGGAAGCCTGATGGCGAAGAAACCCCATAATTACAACAGAAGGGAGTTGAACCTGATGAAGATCACCATTCAGTACTGTGCATCTTGAGGGCATCAGCCCAGAGCAGCGAGTCTCGCTGCTGAACTGAAAGACAAGCTGAAAATCGAAGATGTAACCATTGAAATCGGACCTCAGAAGAGTGAGTTTGCCGTGTTTGTGGATGAGGTGCCGGTGTTTTCACGGCTGGAACAACGACGCTTCCCGGAAATCGATGAACTGGTTGCCGTCTGCACAAAGTCTTAGCAGAGAGCGGAGAGGGCGTTATGCAGACCGCTGATGAAACAAAACGTTATCTGACCTCCTGTGCAAGCGACTTCTGGCAGCAGTTTATTGCTGATTACCGTACTGCCCTGCAGCGGACCGCAGCTGTGTTGAGGCCGGGAGGCAGACTGATCGCTCTGTTGCTGAACCCGGTCTCAACGTTTTTCAGAGAGAGGTATGTCAACAGTGAATCATACATCCGCAAGCTGAAGCATACGGATCTGGTTGCCATTGAAACAACAGCCTCAGAATGGTTTGAGACAAGCGGTGAATACTATCCGGGGATAAACGGCGGCCGGCTGTTTGAAAGTTCAGACCCGGCAGAAGCGGCGCTGTATATTATCCAGGCCGGAAAGCTGTTGCCATGACCTATACCGAGCTGAAAGAGGCGCTGTATCTGTTCGGCTTCCATGAAAACGACCTGCTGACCATCAAGCGGATCAAACAGCGTCACCGCAACCTGGTCCGCAAGGCCCACCCCGACCTGCACCAGCAGGTCGATCCGGCCCGCATCAGACAACTGAACGAAGCTGCCCGGATCATCATGGAGTACGTCAACTCTTACCGCTTCTCCTTCACCCGGCAGGAGTTCTACCGGCAGATCCCGGAAGAACATCTGCGACACCAGTATTCATGGGACCCGATCTGGGCCGGTGAGCTGGAAGAAAAGAAGGACTGACCTTCACTCGCCCGTTTCAACCACTCGATATCCCGCCATCAATGGCTCAGATACGGCA
>CAZOTC010000352.1:0-2725 GCA_964582605.1 uncultured Geobacter sp.
CAACCCCTTTGGCCAGGATGATGCTGACCGTAATGGCCAGCAGGTGCCCGGAAAAGGGGTGCAGCAGACCGGGAATGATCCCCAGAATCACCCCCTGGGCCGCCACTGCCCTGATGACAAAGGCCATCCTGCTGGAACCCAGCATGATAAAATTGATCAGCATCACCAGCACCAGCAGTTGATCGGCAAGAGAAACCATCTGCGTCACCTCACTATCAGCAACATGGCAAAGGCGGAAAGGATCGTGGCTGCCACCAGCAGCTGTGGAATCCTGACCAGCCGTAAACGGGCCATAACCGATTCCACCACCCCGATCAGCACCGCCAGAAACAGCATGGCTGCCACAAAAGCCACCCAGTCAACCAGCAGGTTACCGCTTTTGAACGGCAGGGCCAGATTAACAAAAACCGCACCCAGCACAAACAGTTTCAGGGCAGCACCATACAGGATCAGACCAAAGGCCGGACCGCTGTGATCCAGCACCATCACCTCATGGATCATGGTCAGCTCAAGATGGGTGTTGGGATCATCAAACGGAATCCGGCAGTTTTCGGCCAGCAACGTGATGAACAGCGCCCCCACCAGCAGCAGCATGGTGGCGCCGGCACCGAGCCAGACCGTTAGCGATGGATAGGTCAACATCGGAGTCAGGGAAAGACTCTTGCTCATACGGGCCAGGGTGATCAGCACAAAGAACAGGGTCGGCTCAACCAGACAGGAAAAGGTAACCTCACGAGCAGCCCCCATCCCTTCAAAGGCCGATCCGGTATCAAGGGCGGCACTGGCAGTAAAGAAGCGGGCCAGACCGAACAGATAGGCAAACAGGATCATGTCTCCGTTAAAAGAGATCAAGGCCGGATGATTACCCAGCGGCACCAGCAGCGCCGCAACCAGCACGGCAGCCAGTGTGACCACCGGACCGGCCCTGAAGACCCAGGTGGTAGTTGTGCTAAAGACGGAACCTTTGCGCAACAGCTTGACCAGATCGTAATACGGTTGCAGAAGAGGAGCGCCCAATCGTCCGGCAAAAGCGGCCTTGGTCTTGTTGATCACCCCCAGCAGCAGCGGCGGCATCAGCAGCAACAACAGAACATGGAGCAGGAGACTGGCTGCATTCATAGATGACTCCAGGCCATCAGCACAAACAGGGTGGCAAAGACATACAGAATATAGAGATGCAGATGTCCGCTCTGCATCCGGCGCAGCCAGGCCAGACACCAGTCTGCACCGTGCAGAAACGGGATAATGATCCGGTCGAGCAGCCGTTCGGCGGCTGCGAATTTGAGACATGATGCGACAGGAAACGGTCCGGTCAACCCGGACGGACCGCTGTGGTCCCCCACCAGCCCCCCAAACAGCCCCCCCACCAGGTCGGCAAAGGAGCTGCCGGTGTACTGCATACGCGGGGTCGGCGCCGGATAGCCGCATCCCCAGGTGTCAGCTGCTGCAACCGGCGTACGTTGCAGCTGTATCCGCAAGACCAGCCAGACCGCCAGAATCGCCACAAGCAACAGACCGTTGAACAGGGCAAGCTGCCGCAACGGAACTTCTCCGGTCAACTGGTCAAACAGGGCCGGCGACACCGCTGCATAGTCAATCACGACCGGTTCTACCAACTGTAACAACAGCGGCGCCCCGATACCGGCCAGCAGACAGAGTCCTGCCAGCAGCGCCATCGGTGCCAGCATGGCAAGCGGGGCTTCATGACCGCAGGCTGCGGCGGGGTTCCGCTCAGTGCCCAGGAATACCGTACCGAACAACTTTACAAAGGTAATCACCGCCAGCCCGCCAACCAGTGCCAGCACGGGGGCGATAAAGGCAACCATCGGCAACGGCGCTGAAATGCCGTCGGAAAAGGCCCCGAAGTACAGAAACAGCTCTCCGACAAAGCCGTTCAGGGGAGGCAGACCGCAGATGGCGAGGGACCCCACTAGAAACAGCGGTGCAGTACGGGGCAGTCTGCGCGACAGCCCTCCCATCCGGTCGATCTGACGAGTGCCGACGGCATGGATGATCACACCGCTGCCCAGAAACAGGAGCGGCTTGAACAGGGCATGATTGATGATATGCATGAAGGCACCCACCAGCCCGAAGACCAACAGCAGCTGGTTACCGGACTGCATCCCCACCAGGGCCATACCCAGACCGATGCAGATAATACCGATATTCTCGATACTGCTGCAGGCCAGCAGCCGCTTCAGATCCCGCTGGTATGAGGCCAATGCAATACCGGTAACCGCCGAGCCCCCCCCCAGCAGCAGTACCAGCCAGCCAAACCAGCCCGGCAGTTCGTGAAAAAATGATACGGTCCTGATAATGCCGTAGAGCCCGACCTTAAGCATGATGCCGGACATCAGAGCCGATACATGACTGGGGGCGTTGGCATGGGCACCGGGCAGCCAGATATGCAACGGCATGATACCGGCCTTGGCCCCAAACCCGATCAGGGCTGCCAGCAGCATCGCGACGGCCAACGGTCCGACCGTGGTCAGGCTGTGGGCAACGGGAAAGACAAAGGTACCGGTTTCGACGCGCAGCAACGAAAACAGAATAAACAGAAACATCGTGCCGGTATGGGTGGCAACCAGATAGACCATACCTGCCCGCTGCACCTGACTGTCACGCTGGTTGGTCATCAGCAGCATCCAAGAGGATATGGCCATCAGCTCCGAGGCCATCAGCATCAGCTAACCGTTGCGGGCCACCAGAACCAGGGGCATTGAGG
>CAZOTC010000353.1:0-2725 GCA_964582605.1 uncultured Geobacter sp.
TTGCCGAGCAACTGCTGGATGAACATGATTCACATGCTGAAGGTGGGCAGGCCTGTTCCTGCTCTGGGGTTTGCTGCTGTGCTGCGTCCATACGGATGCCTCCTGAAGAAAAATTCCGATTCCATTTCAAGGCGCAATCTTCGTTGGCTCGTCATTGGCTCCTCGACGTACTTCGTGTACGCCTGCGTCACCAATTTTCTCGCCGCCTTGCTATCATCCTTGAACCGGAATCGGAGTGTTAAATGGTTATAACAACTCCGTTACCTGTTTCCAGATAACGCGCATATCACTGCCGGCTGCGGCATCAAGCTCCACCACCGCTTTTTGCTGCAACTGGGCCTGGGTTACAAAACGGTCATAACGGATCCGCCCCAGTATTGCTGCACCGGCAGCATGGGCTGCTGCCTCGATCCGTTCTGTCTGCTGCGGATTGATATCCCACTTGTTGACACAGACTGCGGTTGGCACGGAAAAATGCCGGGCCAGGGCCAACAGCCGCTGCAGGTCATGCAGTCCGGATACGGTCGGTTCGGTAATCACCACGGCCAGCGAAACACCACTTAATGACGCGATCACCGGACAGCCGATACCGGGAGGACCGTCTGAGATAATCAGCGGTATCCGCTTATCCACTGCCACGGTCCAGGCCTGTTCCCGCACAGTGGTAACCAGCTTGCCTGAATTTTCAGCTGCCACCCCCAGTTGAGCATGCACCATTGGCCCGCAGCGGGTGCCTGACACCATCCATTCACCGCAGACCCGTTCAGGAAAATCAATCGCCTTGGCCGGGCAGAGTCGGTGACAGACGCTGCAGCCTTCACAGGCCACCGGATCAATCCTGCAAACGGCTCCTTCCTTGCGGATCGCATCAAAACGGCAGCTACCCAGGCAGATGCCGCAGCCGGTACAATCCTGCTGACGGATCACCGCTTCATGGCCGCTCATAAAGGCATGGCGCTGCTCCACCATCGGCGTCAGCAGCAGATGCAGGTCCGCAGCATCAACATCACAATCAGCCAGCACCGACTTGTTGGCCAATAGGGCAAATGAGGCGGTCAGACTGGTCTTACCGGTACCGCCTTTGCCGGACAGCACCACCAGTTCACGAATATGGTCCCTGTTCATGGTCTGCCTCCTGCTGCTCCCAGCTCCCGTTTCAACTTTGCAGCCAGCTCGGCAAACATCAGACCGTATTCCGGCAGTACATGGGCAAGCAGATCGCCCCGCGAGGTGATCTCCGCTATCTGGCGATCATCCGGCAGCGAAAGCAGTACCGGCAGATTTTCAGAGCGACAGTACCCATGCAGACCGACCAGATCCTCTCCTGCCCGGTTCACCACCACGCCGCAGGCCAGATTCAGCTCCCTGGCCAGGGCAACAGCCAGCTTGAGGTCGTGCAGACCAAAGGGGGTCGGGTCCGTCACCAGCAGCAGGTAGTCACACTCACGCAGGGTAGCCACCACCGGGCAGGAGGTGCCGGGTGGTGCATCAAGAACAGCAGGAAGCTCATCCTGCAACTGGTCACGTACACCCCTGATCACCGGCGGGACCAGAGAAACACCCACTTCCAGCCTGCCTTCAATCAGCTTGATGGCGCCAGACTGTCCCGTGGAGATGGTGCCGATCCGGTGAGGCCGCTCGGTTATGGCTCCGGTTGGGCAGACCAGGGCACAGCCACCGCAACCATGGCACAGTTCCGGGAAGACCAGTGCCCTTGTTCCCAAGGCAACAATCCCGCGAAACCGGCACAGCTCACTGCAGGCCCCGCAGCCGTTGCAGCGCTGCTGATCAACCTCGGACACCAGCATGGTCACCTCTGTCGGCGTCAGCTGATCGCAGCGCAGAAACAGATTGACGTTGGGTTCTTCAACATCACAATCCGCCAACTGCACCGGCTCGCCAAACATGGCAGCCAGATTCAGGGCAACCGTAGTCTTGCCGGTACCACCTTTGCCGGAGGCGACCGCTATTCTGTATGACCTGTTCCGGGATGATGCCGCCATTACCAGTGCCCCTCTACATCAGAGTTTTCTGCAGCCGTCAGCTTGCCTGCCAGCAGTTCTTGCAGAGCCTCATCAACGGTTGCAGCGGTGCAGTTAAATACCTTTACCCCGGCTGCATCCAGCACCTTAAAGGCCTTGGGACCGCAATGGCCGGTTACCAGGGTATCAACCCCGGCACGTACAATTGTTTCTGCAGCCTGAATCCCCGCCCCCTGGGCTGCGCTGCGTCCCTGCCGGTTTTCAATAATCCGGGTGGACTTCTGGGCTGTATCGTAGATCAGGAAATTGGCTGCGCGCCCGAAACGCGGGTCAAGTGCAGCAGCCAGTTCCTGTCCGGCGGTGGTAAATGCAATGGTATTCATAGCTTCTCCTGACTTAAAAATGCGCCGGTGCCTCTCCCTCCGGTAAGACACCGGCGCTCCCCGTACTACTCAGCCTTCAGAGGTGTGACAGGCTTGCGTGATCGGGAATCTGCTAGCGCTATCCACGTCCGTTGCCGCGTGCACCACCCTGGCGACCTTTGCCGGTGCCGCAGCTGCGCGGCCCTCTGCAGTTTGCGGCAGCCGGTTGCTGCTCAGTCGTTGCCCGGCTTTGCACCTGTTCTTGAACAGGTACGCCCGCTTGATTGTTTTTGTTACACAAACCACGCCCACGTCCGGTTCCTGAACCGGCTCCCATTGGTCCTTGTCCATTTCTGTTTGGCATATGCATTACTCCCTTAT
>CAZOTC010000354.1:0-2719 GCA_964582605.1 uncultured Geobacter sp.
ACGTATCTCCTCTACCAGCTTTTGTGTTCGACTGATGAGCTGATCAGGCTGGTCAACATCACAACTGCCTTTCATCTTCCAAAATTCGGAGTAAACAGCGATACCGCCAGTTTTCCCGAACACTGCCGAAGTATCAAAGGTAATAACAGCCTCCGGCAGTTTGTTTTCTTTGAGAAGATAATCCGCGATACGGTAGGCGCCAGGCGACAACTTAAGTCCATGACCGTTGTTTTTCAGAAGGGAGGTATCCCTATAACTCCCCCTTTCCTCCATTTCAGACAGCAGAAGCATAATCGGTGGGCAGCCTGTAATCTGCAGACATTCTGACAGGATATGCAGGCAGAGGGCAACGCCGACCGCGTCATCAAGCTGGCCGACAATCTCATCACCATCAATGCCCACAGGAAGCTTATTGGTATCCAACATTCCAAAATGATTAATTTTGTCCAGGTGGGCCGTAAAAGCAATTGGCTGAAGTCCCTGATTATCCCCTTTCCACTCAATAATCAGGTTGTTTTCTGGAATCCGGGTAACGGAAACATCTGCAGGCCCATTGGTTGAGGTGAACAGGCTGGAGACGTACTGTTGTATGATAGGGTAAAGGCGATCCTCGAAAGTGGTGAAGGATGGAACACGGGCCAATTCACATACAAGATGCTCCAATTTATCAGGAACCCAGATGGCTGATTGATGATCACCATATGCCTTTGCCTTCCCCTCCAGACAACAGATGCCTACCCAGGCACAGACCAGCGCATCAAGAGCATCTTCGTACGGTTTTAATGCCGATAATGTTGCAACATTGTCTGGCACCTGGAGACCTGTATTTCCCATAACACTGCAAAGCGCTGAATTGATCTTGCGATAAATATCAAGCATTTTACTGATGCGCTCAGAAACTGTAAGTTGGGGCCAATACCTCGACGTATTATTTGATTTGTAGGGTACCCTGTAGGAACTGTTCAAGAGTGTGAGCAGGGCTGGATGTGGATAGACTTCAACAAGCATTTTTGATTTTGTATTGCTTATTTGGCTCTGTAGGTTTGCTATCTCGTAGCCTTCATTCCTAAAGCTTTGGGTAAGCTGTACGCCAACCGGGCCAGGCATAGCTTCATTCGGCATAAATGCAGCAGCCCCATATCTACCGAACGCCCTTCCTATCTCTATATCCGAAAATCGGCCGCCATTAATTGCAACCGCAGATACCGGCATATCAATCGTCACAATATCAACTTCACCACCAGCAAGTGTTTCGGCAGCGGCAAGCAATTCAGGAACATTTAGTGGTGCTCCTTGAAAGTTGTCATTCCAATCAACTTCGTTTCCATTCGCAAGAGCTATAAAGGCATCATAGCTTGGAGCTACACCACGGCACTGCCAGCCATTGCCAGTTTTTACTACGACAGCAACACCGCTTGGATTATGGTTCGTCCAAGCAGCATCAATACCTAGAACAACTTTCATACTGGCCTCCTGTTGAGATGATAAGAGAAGAATTTCATACTACAGCAGCCTTCTATCAAACCGTTTTTCCTGCCAAAGACGTTCGAGGCGCTCACGAAGCTTAATGTTCTCATTGAAGGATACTGCTTCTTCCCACTCATTTTGTCGCACGGAGCCTGGCCATTTGACCCCAAAAAACAGAAGCGTAACTGAACGGGCAAAATGATACCAGGCAATAGACTCTGAATGCATTTCCTCAAGCCTGACTCTGGTAAGATATCCATAAAACTCGTGAAAAGCTCTCGGCAAGCCCACGTCTTCAGTAGTTCCAAGAATATCCCACAGATCAAGCAGAAGAGCATTTAGCATTCTGTAAAAATTGACATTCAGATACTCAGAGTTTTTCAGTGCCTGTGCTGATGCAGCGCTCCCATTCAGGTCTCGCAGGGCGCCTGTAACTTCAAGGACAAGATCTTCAAGCTTCTCGTAACCAAGAGAGGTTGCATAACGCCCAAGGTAGTCGCCCAACAGGGGGCGCAGGTCGTCAGCCCCTTGAAGTGGTATTCCAGGACGAGGTGGACGGCATCCGAGTAATGCTCCGGCGACCATGTTTAGTGTATTTACTTGTAATGATTCAAAGCCAGACTCCTCGAAAACATGGAATTGCCTGCCTGATATGTAGACAGGGAAGCTGGTGTTCTCGCTGAGTTCATAGTAGAGCATTTCTCCATTTGCTAGTGGCATCAGGGCAGGAGTGTCAGGTCCGAAGATTGTCCAATACAGGGTGAACGGATCTTTTTGCATTTTTTTACTTGCCCTCGGTGGTCTGGAATTGTCAGCCCTATATTTCGCTATTAAGCGCTTTAATTCCTTCTTTGTATCTTTCCGGGATAGATTCATCTGCCACAAGGTAGAAGCAATAGCCATCAAATCAGCATAGTGCATTTTTGTTCTGGTTTTCATGGTGTACCTACCGATACTTGATTCGGGGCCAGATCATTGTTGTTACCGCACAGAGCTTATATAGATAACTTTTCACCCGCAAAACGTTTTTCAACCGCACTCTTCACCTCCAGTGGAACCTCTGCCTTCAAATACTGCTTTTCGGTGATGACGCTGATGGTTTCACCCCAGATGTCATATGCATGGGTTGTGCGCAACGTTTCAAGAAAGGCTAAGACTACCTGTTCCTCAGTGCAGGTTGGGGATACAAGCCCCTTGAGAAATCTCAGAATCTTAGACGGACAGCCAAGGAATGCGAGAAAGCCAAACATAA
>CAZOTC010000355.1:0-2691 GCA_964582605.1 uncultured Geobacter sp.
TCCAGGGTCAGGGCCAGCACGCCATCCTTGCTGATCCGCAGCAGCTCCTCGTCCGACACCTCCAGATCAATCTCCCGCACCTGGCCTTTGGTCTCGCCGGTTACCTTGGGCACGCTGACCGGAAAACCACGTTTGGCCATGAAGTCGGCAGCCGACATCACGCTGTAACGCTGGATCAACGTATTACAGAGCAGGCCGGTGGCGATCTTCTCCACCTGCTCTGCGCTTAGTTGTCCGGAGAACAGGTACTGCACACCGGAGTAGACCCCCTCGCCGGAACCGAAAGCACGGCCGGTCAGGTACTCCACCGCCTCGCGGGCGGTACGCCCCACGTTATCCGTAACTCCCGGCCTGAAACCGACCTCTACCGCCCAGTCAAAGCTGCTGGCCTGGGGCAGGTCAATGCTCCAGCTCTGGATGACCGGATCGCAGAACGGGCCGGAGGCAGCTGCCTCCAGTTCGGTACGGGACAGCTCGGCATCGACGGTGAAGATGTCGATGGTACGCACCTGCTGAACGCTCAGGTGCAGGAAATGCTCGATCTCGCGCTTGATCCGCTCACCGCGGGCATCGCGCAGGCCATCCTTGAGTGCGACTTCAATTCTGTTGGGCATGGTGTTTTTTTCCAAATTAGGGCAATTGACAACCTGATAACGGTTGAACATGTACAATTCTTGTCGGAAACGGAATCTCAATCTGCTGTTCACGAAAGCGCTGGATGATCAGGGTATTGATCTTATCGGTAATGGCAAACAGTTTGGCATACTCTTCAACCCAGAAAAAGAGAGACATATTCAAGGCGCTGTCACCAAAAGAGACAAAGAATGCCTCAGGCACCGGTTCTTGCAAGACATCTTCCACTTCAAGAGCAAGCTGTACCAGGAACGCCTTAACCTGTTCCGCATCGCTACCGTAGCTGACCCCTACGTTGATCCTGCCCTTGATCCGGTTGTCGGGAAAGGCCTGGTTGGTCAGCATGGTGTTGCATAAATCAGAGTTGGGGATAATCAGCAGTTGGTTATCCAGGGTTTTGATCTTGGTGGAACGCAGGCCGATATCCTGCACATCCCCCACCTGCCCTGCCGCCAGTTGAATCCTGTCTCCGATACGGAAAGGACGGTCGATCATCAGGGTAAATCCGGAGATGACATGGGCCAGCGTGTCCTTGGCAGCCATACCGATGGCAAGAGAACCGATGCCCAGAGCTGTTACAAGGGAAAGTATATCGTAATTAAAATGCTTCAGCACGACGATCAGCGCACCACCAATAATGAACAGCATGGTGATTTTTTCCACCACCGGCGTCATCTGACGGGCAAGTACCGTGCCTTCACCCTCCTGCTGCCGCTCTGCATACCAGAGCAGACTTTCATGCAGCACACGGTAGATCAGTATGCAGACAACAATGACATTGACAACAAAGAGGGTGCTTGAAAGCAGATTAAAAAAACGCTGGTGCAGAGGCAGCGTACTCAACGCCAGATATATGCCGAGCAGGGTCAGGAGCAGTGAAATCGAGGGGGTTACCCGCTTCAGAATCCGGTCATCCAGATCAGTTTTGGTAAAGGATGCCAGTTTTCTCCCCCAACGGTTCACCACATAGCAGACCAGCTGGGCAAACACCCAGAACAGGGCAAAGACGATCATGGACGCCAGCAACCGCTTGGCCCAGAACAGCAGCCCGGCATCCCCTTCGGCCGGCAGGAAGGTGGTTATCAATGCCTGAAGCAGGTTACTCACCGAACACCCTCTTGAAGATAGTATCTACATGCTTCAGGTGATAATTAAGGTCAAAGGATTCCTTTATCTTGTCTGCGCCCAGTGCACCGACCACTTCCGGATCAGCCAGCAGCTCAGTCTGGAAGTCCTTGCCCTCTTCCCACACCTTCATGGCGTTTTTCTGTACCAGACGATAGGAATCTTCGCGGGAGACACCGGATTGGGTCAGGTCCAGCAAGATCTTCTGGGAGAATACCAGGCCTTTCATCTGATTCAGGTTGCGCAGCATGTTCTGGGGATAGACCACCAGGTTTTTGATCAGGCCGTTCAGGCGGCGCAGGGAGAAATCCAGTGCCACGGTGGCGTCCGGGCCGATGTAGCGCTCCACGGAGGAGTGGGAGATATCCCGCTCATGCCACAGTGCCACGTTTTCCAACGCCGGGATGCACTGGGCGCGGACATAACGGGCCTGACCGGTCAGGTTCTCGGAAAGGATCGGGTTACGCTTGTGGGGCATGGCTGAAGAGCCTTTCTGCCCCTTGGTAAACTGCTCCTCTGCCTCCAGCACCTCGGTCCGCTGCAGATGACGGATCTCAATGGCGATCCGCTCCATGGAGGAGGCGATAATTGCCAGGACGCAGAAATACTCGGCGTGGCGGTCTCTGGGAATTACCTGCGTGGAGACCGGCTCAGGCTTGAGCCCCATCTTTTCGCAGACATACTCCTCAACAAACGGGTCGATATTGGCAAAGGTGCCCACCGCACCGGATATGGCACCGGTGGCAATCCCTTCACGGGCAGCCCGTAGACGTGTCCGGTTACGGTCCATCTCGGCATACCAGGTGGCCAGCTTCAGACCGAAGGTAACCGGCTCGGCATGGATGCCGTGGGAGCGGCCCATGCAGACCGTGTCCTTGTGCTCATAGGCGCGTAGTTTGATCGATTCAAGGATCATATCCAGATCAGCCAGCA
>CAZOTC010000356.1:0-2682 GCA_964582605.1 uncultured Geobacter sp.
CGTATCAGTCCGTCGAATCAAGTCAATTCTTCCATTCACCACGACCCCATCTGCGAGTTTCAATTCGATTGTCTTTTCAACATGCTCCAGTCGATCTAGATGTTGCCCATGCTCATTCAGGTAGCGAGCCAGCGCCGAGTTAGCAGCTCGGCGGAGATTGTCCTTAACCGGTGCATTTGCAAAAGGTAAATGCAGGTGTTCATCAACCAACCTTTCTACGTCCTCTAATCCAGGCACACGTCCCGAGATCGACTCTGCGTGAATTTCAGCCAAGGCGTCGTGCAATGACTTTCCATATCCAAGTGCACGGTTGACCGGGGCATCAAAGCCATAAAGAAAGCGCAACTTGAATAGATACGGACAGATAAAATAGTATTTCAGCTCTGAAAAGGTAAGTGCCAGAGTTTCGTCCTCATGGCGTGCTCTTACTTCAACGATAGGGGGTAATGAAACTAAAGGGTCACGAGTCAGGACATGCTCATTGTCAGTAAAATCACGGAAGAATTGAGAAACGTTCCGCTGCTGGGTATTCGTAGTTATTGGTGCCCAGGAACAATAGAGATATTTCTCAGCTCGCGTCAAAGCGACATAGAAAAGTCGCCGCTCATCTTCAACAGTACCCTTGTATCGGTCCGCACCGGCAACGGCTGTTTCAGGGATAACATGCCAAACCGAACGACCTCCTTGCCTGCGCGATGGAAAGCGATTGCGGCGCAGACAAGGTATAAAAACTGCTGGCCACTGCATTCCCTTGGCCTTGTGAACCGTCATTATCTGAACTGCATCTGGTCGTCCAATCCCTTTGTCTTCCCACCCCTCAGGGTAGTAATCAGGTGCTTGATAATGCAGAAAGCTTGCAAACTGTGGGTAGAGGTCAACCGGGTTAGTATGAAAATTGATCTGTTCAAAGTCGGAAATTACATTACTTAACTTGCCTAGATTATAGTAAACGACTTCCCCACTTCTACCGACCGTAGCATCTGCATCCACCGCTTCTTCACGCAAATCAATAGCGGCTAGAAAATCGAGGTATAGCCGTTGTAAATAAAGTTCGGCGTCCATCCCCCCGTGCAGAGCGCCTTTACGTTGGTTCAGTAAAACAATTCCTGCATCAATCTGCTGCCTAGTCAGGCCCAAACCAGCGGACATTAGCGCAATGCGTATATCCTCCTCTAGCGTAGCAACTCCACCATGAGGAATAAAGTCTGCCAAGTAGAAGAACACCAAACGTATTGCTTGAATTTCAGGGGTATCGAATAATCCGTCCATTCCGCCAACGATATAGGGCACACCCGCACTACTCAAAGCATCGACAATCGGTCGAGCGTCGTGCTTGACGCTACGCAAAAGGATAGCCATGTCTGAGTAAGTCAGCCCACGCGGCTCAGCATTCGGTCGATCATGATATTCAGTGCCGTAAAGTGACTGAATTTTTCCTGCAATCCAAGCTGCTTCAGCTTCAGGCCCATCAAAAGCCAGCGCAAGGACGTCTCCTCGGCTAGTGGGCTGGGCATCTGAACTTTCCATCGCCTTTTCAAGCCGGTCATCTAATTGCTCAATAAATTGCCGCGCACCTTCCACCACACTTCTGCTGCTTCTGAAGTTAGTATTTAGGGGAATGATTTCGACATCGGGATAGCGGCTAGCGAAAGAGATGATGTTATTGACGTCGCTCCCCCTCCACTGGTAAATGGTCTGGTCGTCGTCACCCACAACACAGATGCTGCCACACAAATTATGAAGCTCACGAATAAGCTGTTCCTGAAGAGGGTTTACATCTTGATATTCGTCAACAATCAGATAACGAAGCTGGGCACCCAACTTGGATCTCAGCTCAACATGACTTCTAATCGCATCTAAAGCTTCGACAATGATTGTCGTATAATCAAGATACCTGTTCTGATCAACAAGTTGCCGATAAAGTTGAATGTTTTCCATGACGCCGGTAGGTATCTGTTCTGTATTAACATTCGCCTCAGCGCAAATACTCATCACTTGTTGATAAAGCTTTGAATCCTGCCATCGCCTTAAAGTACCGCCTTGTAACAGAGGGACATGGGTCAGCCCGGAGCGACTGCTGTTTCGGTCGATGAAAAGCCGCTGATGAATATCGGAAAGAACCTGATACTTAAGAAAGCGATATAAAGGTGGTTCCTGTAATAAATTAAGGCAGTAACCATGGATAGTTCCAATGTACATATCGCCGAGTCCTTGGTTAGTACCAAGTTCTTCCCGGCAAAGCCTATAGATTCGGTCTTTGAGTTCGGCAGCCGCTTTCTCAGTAAAAGTGAAAGCGACAATGCTACTCGGTTTTACACCCTCATCTGCTTTGGTCTGTAGAAGATGAACTACCCTTGCCGCCATTACTTGGGTTTTGCCGGAGCCGGCACAGGCGATGATCTGGAGGTTACGGCTGTCAGTTTCAATAGCTCTTTGCTGACTTTCGGTATATTGCATCATTCTCTCCCTTTGGTTCACACCCCGAGGCAAAAAAGCGGGACACTCCCCTGTTTTGTAGCATTTCTACCACGGATCAGGTTCATGGTTTCTTCTTACCTTCAATCTTGCGCTGCACAGATTTTACGTTTTCCAGATAAGCCTTTTCCACCTCTGACGGTTCAACTGCAAACTGCGCGTGGAACCCGGCGGTACTCATCGCGCCGCGCAACTGGTCGGCAATAT
>CAZOTC010000357.1:0-2677 GCA_964582605.1 uncultured Geobacter sp.
TAACTACGTAATGCCGGGTTTAACTGCGTAATACCCCCCTCGTCATTACGTAGTTAAAATGTTCATTACCGAGTTAAAAAGATATGTCGATTGTTTCGACATATAGGGAGAACGTGTCGAAAAAATAGTAAAATTTCGACATATTCGCAGGGCATGTCGATTCCATCGACATATCACAACGAGGCAGCCATGACCGCATCAGGCATATTTGATAACGAAGCATCATCGGTAGACCTAAAAGTTTACGATGAGTTGCGTGCTTTGGGGTGGACGCGGGAGAGTAAGACGCTGCTGTACCAGCCTAAGTATGACCTCTCAGTAGAAGAACAGGCCGACTTTCCCGGCAGCAAAAACATCAGACCCGATTTTGTGCTGCAAGACCTGCAAGGTATCCCCCTGGCGGTTATTGAAAACAAGCTGGATGATCCCAATAAAGCCCTCCCAAAACTGCGGCTCAAATATTCCCGTGTGCTGCGCCCCCGCTTTCTGTATGCCTGCTCTGCTGAAAAGACACTGTTGTACGACACCGCCTGGAAGGGGGTGGATGCCGGAGAATTCAAACCGGTCAGCAGTTTTCTTTCGCTTGAGGAGATGAAGCAGAAGATCCAGCAGGAGCTTCGACGGAATCAGGATGAAAAGATTGTCATTGATACCACCATTGCCGGTGGCTACGACTCTGCGGCAGGCAAAGAGCGTTATTACCAACTGGACAGCATCAATACTCTGATTGAGGGATACCGGAGCGGGAAACAGAAAATGCTGGTTCATATGGCCACGGGTCTGGGTAAGACCCGCGTTGTTGTGGCGCTTACCAAAGCGTTGCTGGCTCACGGACAGGCCAAACGGGTGCTGTTTGTGGTTGACCGCCGCTTTCTGGCGCGACAGGCAATACAAAAAGGGTTCAGCCTGATTAGTCCCGCCTATAACGCTACCTGGATAACATCAGCCAATTATCACGCCAACAAGGGGAAGGATATTCATGTAGTGGTGATTGATACGCTGGAGCTTTTGCACAAACGTATCCCCAGCAACTACTACGACCTGCTGATTGTTGACGAGTGCCACCGCTCCATTACCTTTGACCGCAAGCTGATCTTTGACCATTTTCTCTGTCCCCGTATCGGTTTGACTGCTACACCGCGTATTGCCAAAGCCAAAGAGGGGAAGGAAATTCCTGACGAAGACCTGGCAATTCTTGATACCTATAGACTGTTTGGCTGTGAGACCCGCAACCCTGATTATGAGTTCGGTATTGATCGCGGCATTGCCGAAGGCTTTCTTGCGCCCTACTCAAAAGCGGAGATCATTACCAATCTGACCAAACAGGCGATGGAGGCAGGCGTTGAGTATGATCATCTGCTTGACCCGGATACCCGCGAAAAAATTGTGCTTGATGATGCAAAAAAGATCGAGCTGGAAAAGCTGAATAAGCGGATACTTTCGGAAGAGCAGGCGAGGCGTTGGGCTGAAGAGATTCGCACTAACACCGCATATGGCGAAAAGGTGATTGTCTTTGCAGCCAGCCAGGCTCACGCACTGATGCTGACAACGGAGTTGAACACCGTTTTTAACTCGCGGGATGGTGTCAGCCCACGTTACGCCGAGCCGGTTATTTCTGAAAACGATGACCTGAACTACACCATCAAAGAATGGTTTGAAAAGCCGTACCAGAATCCGCGTATCGTGGTGTCAGTGGATATCATGAGTACCGGCGTTGACATCCCCTGTGTGCGCTACATAGCCTTCTGTGCCTTGACAAAATCTGTTGGCAAATATATCCAGATGATCGGGCGCGGCACCCGGCTTGACCCAAAAACCGGCAAATTCAGTTTTAAAGTGCTTGATTTTGTTGGTCTCTGCGCCAGGATGCAGGATAACGGCAATGGCAGCCCAAAAGAAAACGAGAAGATTGTTGACGGCACGGAAGGTGGTTCAGGCGGTAGCGGAGGAGGCCAGGGCCGTATTGACGGTATTCTTGACAATCCCGACCCGAAGCATCTGATTCAGCGGGTGTTCATCAATGACGGAGTGGTGAAGATTATTGACAACATCCCGATACCGGAAGCCCGCAAGCTGTTTGAAGAAGGGGTGAAGACAACGCAAGACCCACGACTTGCCCTGCTGCGTCGGAAGGCATGGGAAAACAAGGAGTATGAGCCGAGCGACGAAGAGCTTGAATTCATCAGGGAATGGGTAAGCCGCCCTGAGATATATCTGGATGAGCAACAGTTACAGCGTATCTATGATTTTCCTGCTGGATCAATCTGGGATTTCTTTCTGGATGTGCTGGAGATCCGCAAGATACCGACCACAACTGAACGAATTGAAATGGGATTTGAAGCCTATCTTGTCTTGTACAACTTTACGCCACAGCAAGTGGCTGTGTTGCGAAAGATCAAGGATGTGCTTGTCGCAAACATCTCGTCGCGTGGTGTCATTGATCTTGATGCTATTTTTGCCAACCCGATTTATTCGCGTCTGATTGGACGATTTGACGAAGTAAACCAGCAGTTTGATGGCCGTTTAAAGGAAGTAATTGAAGATATGCGGGGGAGCTTCAAGCTTGCCGTCTGATCTCAACTGGAGAGCCTTTTGTCTGACAGCGTAGAACAATTTAAAAGAGTCACCATCATTGGTGCCGGTCTGGCCGGGTGTGAGGCAGCCTGGCAGGCCGCTG
>CAZOTC010000358.1:0-2666 GCA_964582605.1 uncultured Geobacter sp.
AAGGTCAATCGTGCCGCCATTGGCGCTGCCCCCCTGGGCATCCAGCTGTGAGGCAACGGTCTGAATGATGTTACTGCCTGCGGTGATGCTGATGCTGCCCCCGGCATCCGTACCGGCAACGCTGATACTGCCGCTGGTGTCGGCAACACTGCCTGCAGTAATGCTGATACGTCCGCCGGTTGTGCCGCTGGCGTCAATGCTGCCTGCAGTCAGGACATTGCCCCCTTCAAGGATTATCTCGCCGTTGCGCTCAACCATGCTTTTGGCCTGGATGGTACCGCTGTTTTTCACCACCCCCTGCAGCATGGCATCAGCGGTCCGGGCAGAAAGAATCACCCGGCCACCATCAGCCTCAATCAGGCCGCTGTTCTCTGCACTGGCGGTATAGGCTGCCTTGTCCACCTTCAATGCAATCAGGCCGGCTGCATCAAAGTTAAGGGTAAGCTCATCGGCCGCACCCAGCAGGCTGGTCCCTTTGCTGGTAATGATGCTGCCGCTGTTTTCTACCTGTGGCCCCAGCAGCGCCACAAAGCCGCCCTTCAGGTAGCCCTGGTTAATAACGGAACCGGCGTTGCCGTCCTTGAAAAAGCGGTAATTGCCCGCCATGAAGTCATCATCTTTTATGTTGAGACTGGAGGCCACCAGGCCGCCGACATTAACGCTGGAACCGGGGGCAAACAGCACGCCGGAACGGTTGACCAGAAACACCTGCCCATTGGCGGAAAGGCTGCCGAAGATATGGCTGGGATCATTGCCCAGCACCCGGTTAAGCAGGGCCGCCTGGCTTGACGGCTGGGTGATGTTGACCGCCTCCCCCTTGCCGATGTTGAAGCTGTTCCAATTGATGATTGCCCGGTTGGTGGACTGGGCTATGTTCATCTGTGCAGCAGACGGGGTGCTGATGGTTGCGCCACCTGCCGCCACGACGCCATCTGTGGGCAGGGCAAGGGCGCTGCCGCAGCCAAAGGCGCACAGCCCGGCCAGCGTAAGTGAGGCTACGGTAAGGGCAGGGATGCCCCCTTTGCTGGTAACCTTCTCCGCCACAACCGTCCAGGCCTGCTTGGCAGTGCTCCAGATAACCCGATAGGCTCTGTTCATGATTGTCCTCCGTACCTTTTCAGACCGCCCGACGCAGGCCGGGGCTGATCTGTCGCGCAAGTTCGCCAAAGGAGCGGCCCTGAAGCCCGGCAAGCAGATTCAGCTCGGCTTGTGTCAGGTTATAACCCTCCCGCAGGCAGGAGAACTCCAACGCCTGTTCTGCAGCAGACCGAAAACGCTCATCGGTAATCATTCTTCCCAGTATCTTCTCAACCGCTTCCTGTGACATGGAAACCTCCTGCACAACCGGCAATCTGTCCCGTTTGGGTACAGTTTTGCGCAGCGCTCTTTTATCTGGGTGTATAAGGTACAAGGAGCGTGCCTGATTTGTGATTTGCGTGATTACGGCATCTTATGATTTTGGGGGTCTGTTCAGTTGTGCCCGTCGGGCACAGGTTGTATCCAGACGGGACAGGTGAGGTCGTGTGGGGGAAGGGATGGGGAAGTACTATCAGCCGGGTTTGACGCTCTGGGTACTGTATGGTATGGTTGTTTGCGTATGGTGTAGTATCAGTACGTTAGATTTTTTAGGAGTAGCCCAAATGGCAAATCTGGCTGAAAAAATTCATAATCTTCCTGAACCGATGCAGCGTGAAGTTGAGGATTTTGTAGATTTTCTGGCAACAAAGCAACGCCTGCGGGTTGTCGGGCCAGCGCTTCGCCTTTCCTGGGCCGGGGGGCTTGCCGAGTTGCGCGATCAGTACAGCTCCTGTGAGCTTCAGAAAAAGGCGCTTAACTGGTGGCAGTCTTGAATCTGCTGCTGGATACCAATATATGGCTTGAGCTGTTACTTGCCCAACAAAAGGCAGACGAGGTACAGGAGTTTTTATCCCGCTCAAATTCATCTGATCTTGCTCTGACTGATTTTACGCTGTATTCAATCGGAATTATTCTCACCCGCCACCACAAGTTCGATCTTTTTGCTGACTTTGTTGCCGACACACTTGAACATGCTGCGATTCAACTGGTTTCTCTTGGTGCCACTGAAATGCAACAACTGGTGGTCAATCAGCAACAGCTCCGCCTGGATTTCGATGATGCCTATCAGTACACCGCAGCAGTTGTTACCGGTCGGTCTTTAGTTTCGTTTGATACTGATTTTGACCGTACCCCGCTCAAGCGTCTCACCCCGGATCAAATAACATAAAATATTATGAAGAGTATTGAACAAGCCAGGTAACAGAGGGTGCCGTCAGACAATCTTTAATAAAACAGTTTGCGGGAGACCTTCAGCAGACGCGCAGCAGCAGATTTGTTGTTGTCACACTGCTCCAGCGCCCAGCTAATACTCCGGCTGGTGAGCGTCTCAAGTGAGAATTCATCGCGGGAGAAGCTGAAGCATACGCTGATCCGGTCATCAGCAGGTTCCGTACAGCAGCTGTCGGCGCCGCTCTGGGGCAGCCGCAGATGTTCAGGCCTGATAAGGGTCTCTTCAGATACGATGGTTGCATATTCAATGGCGTTGCGCAGTTCACGGACATTGCCGGGCCATTGGTACTGCTGCATCTGCTGCATGGCGGCCTGTGAAATACCGGGCAGATGTTTGCCCTGGCTGTTTCTCAAGTTTT
>CAZOTC010000359.1:0-2664 GCA_964582605.1 uncultured Geobacter sp.
GGGGTGATGCTCCGGGTGCAGAGCCGATGTTTGATAATGTTGGCGGCAGGATAGCCCAGGCATGGACAGACTTTAATAAGAATTACGCAGCCAGCCAGACCCAAGAACTTGGCAGCGGAAAGCCTGCATGGTCGCCTGATCCCGCTCCTGTAGTGGAATCTGCAGCCAAACCGGCAGCAGCTGTTGCGGCTGTTGCCCCTGCCGTTACCCTTGCGGCTCCGGCAAAAAACGGGCAGATCATACAAAATGCTCCGGTTATTGCCGGAGGCAAGCCGAAGCAGGCTGGTCAGCAGGATATAACGGTTGACCAGTACCTTACTAATCTTTCTGCTGATCAGGCAGCTGGCAGGCAAACCGGCAAGATGCCCCGTGGCGTGACCGGATCTGTTCAGGTAGTGGGAGATCTGGCTGATGATTCGTTTAAGCCGGGACCGAAAAACGGCGCTGTATTAACTGATGCCGGTTACTATACCGGATCAGAGTACGGCAATTCTCCCCTGTCGCAAGGTGGTGGCAAAACAAAGCTATCCGAGATTGCAACCGCTTCTGATCAGGCTAATCAGGTAAGGCAGCAGCAGGCGGTTGCCCGTCAACAGCAGATTGCGTCACAACCTCAAGCGGCCTTTAAGCTGCCTCCCGTTGAATCATACTTGGATAAAATAGATCCCTGGTTTCAAAAGTTTGACCCAACAAAAGCCATGCTGCTTGCTCACAGAATGAGGAATGAAGACGCAAAGGTGATGATTGCGGGGCAAGAGCTGGGGCAAAGAGGCCAGCAGCATGCGGCTGATCTGCAGCAAAAGCGTGATGCAATAGCAGCACAACAGCCGCTTCATGATGCGCAGGCCGGGTATTACAATTCCCATGCAAAACTGTATGAAGCACAATCAAGCCCTGAATACCTGATGCGGCAGGAGCGGATTGCCGGGATCAAGGATCAGGCGGCCCGTGCCAAAGAGATGCAGAAGCTGCAGCATGACATGGCTACCAAGTGGGTTAAAGGGCAGACCGGTATGGAGCATCCTGATGATATAAAGGCGGCGCTTTCGTATATCAGTGCGCAGGATTCATTCAATCAGGGGTTTGATGCCTTTGTGGATAAGTTGGCTCCGTCATACAGAAGGCAGTTTGTAGATGGTTTCAAGTCCGGTGATCAGGCTGTGCTTGAGCAGCTTGCCCGGCGTGGTATTGTGCGTCCACAACCCCCGGCGTTTCCCACCCGTAACCCTTCCACTCTTGGCCTTCAATCAGAGGTGAAATAATGTATCTGTCTAAATACCTTGACCAGCCTGAAGCAGAAAAGCCAAAAGCCCCTGAAGAACAAACTACAGCGGGATTTATAGGTGATCGTCTTGCCCGTGGTGCGGTAAAGTACGGCGTTATGCCGGTGGCCGGGATGATGCAGATCGCAGGCGATGTTACCGGTATAGAACCGCTGGCAAAGCTGGGAAAAGAAGGTGGTGAAGGCGCAGAGATGTTTCTGGCCGATCGGGAAAAGGTCCATGCCTCCCAGAAGTTTCAGGACATTGATAGTGTAGGTACTGCTGGCAAATGGGCTGCCGAACAGCTGACCGAGTTCGTTCCGCAGGCCGGGTTGATGGCTGTTACTGGTGGCCTTGGTGGCGCTGCTGGCAAGCTGGGTGCCGGTGCCCTGATTGATTCAGGTATTGCAACCGGTGCGCAGATAGCTGGTAAAAGTGCGGTAAAGGCGGCAACAACCAACCTTGGCCGTGCGCTTACCCTTGAAGAAGCTGGAACATTGGCTGCAAGCAGGCTGGGTACCCTGGGGGCACAGGCTGCCAACACTGCAGGAAGTATCGGCATGGAGACAAGCACCATCTATCAGGCACAGAAAGATGGTGAGAAGGATGCAGGTAAGGCGGCGCTGTATGGTGTTGCTGCCGGTATCCTTGATTCTGCCGTACCAAATTACCTGCTGCAGAAAACTGGTGTAACCAAACTGTTGCCCGGTCTGGGCAGTACAGCCAAAGAGGCTGCAGAGCTTACCGGAACAAGCGCTTTAACCCTGGGGCAACGTGCAAAGGATGTGGCCAAAATAGCCGGTGCGGCCATTCCTGCAGAAGCGACACAAGAAGGAATACAAACGATACTGGAGCGGATCGGGTCAGATCAGCAGGTTCAGTCTGATGAAGCCCGTAAAAATGGATTCTGGAATACCGTCTCATCCAAAGGCATTAAAGCGGAAGTACATCATGATGCGTGGGATGACATTATAGAGAGCATGGCCGCAGGCGGGCTGATTGGTGGCGTTATGGGGGGTGGTGCCTCCGTTGCCGGTCATACCGTTGATGCACTTGCTCAAGACGGGCAACGTCAATCCGCACTTAATACGGAAGTTTCACAACAGCAACAGCAGGTTCCCGTTCAATCGGGCTTGCAAAACCCGGCAGCTCCCCCTGTCGGTCAGGACACCGGGGTTGTGGCTACCTCCTCCCCTGCCCCGGTTGCTCCTGCTGTTGCCCGTGATGCAGCTCCGGTTGATATGGGAGAGATCCCTGAGTTTGGTAATCAGTCTGTACCGGCCCAGGTTATGCCGGTATCGTCCGGCCCGCTGGGTACGGCGCTGGCTGCCGGTGGTATCGGTAAAACTGCAGAGCCGGTTGCAGAGCAGCAGGTGTGGCAGCATCATCCGGTGGATGATCT
>CAZOTC010000360.1:0-2655 GCA_964582605.1 uncultured Geobacter sp.
CCAAGGCCGCCTCGCTGCTGGGGCCGCTCTTCTTCAAAAAGGTGCCGGAGAACTCTGGTCTGCGTCTGCGCTTTCCGTTGCCGTTTGTTGGCAACAAACGCTATATCCCGGCCATTGCCAAGACGCCGTTCATGGAGCGCTACCCGGAGGTGATCCAGGGGCAACCGGGCAAACCACGGATCGTCTTTTTTGTCGGCTGTATGACCAATTTTGCCTACCCGCGGGTGGGTGTGGCCACGGTCAAGCTGTTTCAGCACCTGGGCTGCACCATTATCATTCCCAAGGATCAGCAGTGTTGTGGCCTGCCGGGCATGTCAGGCGGCGATATTGAAACGGTACGTGATCTGGCCGAGCGCAACCTGGCCGCCCTGGAACGCTATGAGGCCGATTATGTCATGAGCGCCTGCGCCACCTGTTGCGGAGCCTTGCATCGTCTCTATCCGCTGGTGGTAGGCAAGAGAAATCCGGAGCTGAAGGAGCGTCTGGAGCGTCTGGCAAAAAAGACGGTTGATGCCGCCCAGCTGCTGGCCCAGCTGGGGCTGCAGCCGGCAGAGACCGGTGCCGGTGCCGACGGTACAGTCACCTACCATGACCCCTGCCACTTGCGCACCCGTAAACTGACCGCACAACCCCGTGATCTGATCAAGGCTGTTCCTGGGCTTGAGTTGGTGGAGATGGAGGGAGCTGACCGCTGCTGCGGTCTGGGTGGTACCTTCAATGTCTATCACTACGGTTCGTCCATGGAGATCAATGATCTCAAGAGCAAGGCGATCATCGCCACCGGTGCTTCGGCGGTAGCCACCGGCTGCCCCGGCTGTATGATGCAGCTTGATGACGGTTTGAAACAACACGGTTCTACCGTAGAGGTGGTGCATACGGTGGAACTGCTGGCCCGGCAGTTGTTGGGAGAAGAATAATCAGCTATTTTAGTGTAGCTGTATCAATTTTATTCAAACTGATTATGTCTTTGTTGCGAGTAAAACTATTTTATTGACAATATAACTGGTTTTGTATACAAACGCCGCACCAAAACAGGTTTATATTCCGGTGGATTAGGTGATGAGCAGCGAATTCAATATTGGTGCAAAAATCAAAAAACTTCGATTGGCGAAGAAACTGACCCTCCAGGCCGTGGCCCGGGAGACCGGCTTTTCGCCTGCCCTGATCTCCCAGATCGAAAACAATAACGTTTCTCCCCCCATCGCCACCCTTTCCAAGATCGCACGTTTTTTTGATGTCAAGATCGGCCATTTCTTTGCTGAAGAAGAGGAAGAGTGCCGTTACGAAATCGTGCGTGCCGATGAACGCAAGCTGATGCCGCGGGTCATCTCCCGTGCCGGTACCAGCCAGGGCTACTCCTATGAGTCGCTGTCCTGGCGTAAGCAGAATAAAAAGATGGAGCCGTTTCTGCTGTCGGTCATGGAGAAGGTTTCAGAAGAGAATACCTATAGCCATGATGGCGAAGAGTTCCTGTTTATCATGAAGGGAACCGCCGAACTGGTACTGGAAGACCAACGCCATGAACTGACCGAAGGGGACTGCGTCTACTTTGATTCATCCCTGCGGCATCGCCTGCTGTCCAAGGACGGCACTGAGGTCCAGGTTCTGGCGGTCGTTGCCAGATAGTTGATCTGTTTGCCTATTTTGTAGGTTTTGTCCGTATATTTCACTGCAGAGGAAGGATGGTTCAGATGTCCAAGAAAGCGATCAAGCCCTCACTGAAGAACCCGTTTGCCCCACCGGAAACCGTTGAATTTACCATTCCCGGCGAAATTCCCGGCAAGAAGGGCGGCTATGAAGAGGCGATGAAGGAAGGTCATGACCTGATTCAGCGACCGGTCAAGTCGGTCAGTATTGCCCAGATTGAAAAGCAGCATTTCAAGAAGCGGATGACCGTCTGGGAACGGATCAAGGTGCTGACTGAGAAGGAACCCAATGTCCTGTTCCAGAACTGGGGCAAAAACCTTGACGGTGCCTCGCTGGTAACCGGCATTTTGAATGTGAATGGTCGTGACGTGGCACTGTATGGACATGACTTTACCGTACGTGCCGGTTCCATTGATGCCACCAACGGCCGCAAGCTGGCTCTGCTGTTTCAGATGGCTGGCGAAAAAGGGATTCCGGTTATCGGTATGAACGACTCTGCCGGCGCCTTTGTGCCTGCCGGTGTGGGTGGTCTGGACGGCTATGCCGAGGCCTTTACCGCCCTGCGCAAGATCAGCGGCGTGGTTCCTTCCATTATGTGTATGTTCGGTTTCAACGCCGGTGGCGGTTCTTACCTCCCCCGCCAGGGCAGCTTTGTGATCCAGCCCAATGACACCTTCTTCGGCCTGACCGGCCCTGGCGTGGTCAAGTCGGTACTGGGTGAGGATGTTACCCCTGAAGACCTGGGTGGACCCAAGGTGCATGGCGCCTCCGGTGTGGCAGATCTGACCGTTGAGGATGAGGTTGGCGCTCTGCGTGCTGCGCTGCAACTGCTTTCCTATGTGCCTGATAATAATAGTGTCGCTCCCCGCTTCCGGCAGACCAGTGATCCTCTGGACCGCAAGACCTGGGAGATCAATACCCTGCTGAAGAAGGCCTTTAACTCACCTACCGGGTTCAACACCCCGTTTGATGTCTCAATCATGATCCAGCAGATCTGTGACCATGGTG
>CAZOTC010000361.1:0-2648 GCA_964582605.1 uncultured Geobacter sp.
CATCTTTGACCCGTTCTTTACCACCAAACCATTGGGAGAAGGGACCGGTCTGGGGAAATTTCAATCAGGGTCCGCCGCCAGACTGACGGAGTCCGGCTTGAGGTGCAGGACAGCGGCCCCGGTATCCCGGATGAGGTCAGAAGCCGCATCTTTGACCCGTTCTTTACCACCAAACCATTGGGAGAAGGGACCGGTCTGGGGCTTTCAATCTGCGCCGGTATCGTCAATGAAAATGGCGGCAGCATTGATATTGCCCACTCGGACAGCTCCGGCACCACCTTTGTGGTTTTACTGCCCTGCAAGGAGACTGGTAATGTCTGAACCGCTGATCCTGATTGTTGATGACGACCTGCGGATGCGGCAACTGATCAGAGACACCCTGGCCAGCGAAGGGATTTCTGCGACCCTTTGCAGCGACGGTGCCGAGGCCGCCGCCCTGCTGGTGCAGCAACCGGCAGATCTGATCATTACCGATCTGATGATGCCACAGATGGATGGCATGGAACTGCTGGCCGTTGCACTGCAGGCCAACCCTGACTGCCTGGTGGTGGTCATAACCGGGTACGGCTCCGTTGAATCGGCAGTTCAGGCAATCAGAAACGGAGCCTATGACTATCTGCAGAAACCGTTTGAACCGGATCAACTGTTGCTGGTGGTACAGCGTGCATTGGTGCGGTTGCGCCTGCAGGAAGAGAATCGGCAGCTGCGGCAGCAGGTAGCAGGATGCCAGACTGATGAACTGTTGGGCAGCAGCAGGCAGATGACTGAACTGAGGGCCCTGATCACCAGAATAGCCCCCTTTGACACCACCGTCCTGATACAGGGGGAAACCGGCACCGGCAAGGAGCTTGCAGCACGAATGATTCACCGCCTGAGCCAGCGCCGGGACAAGCGCTTTCTGCCGATCAACTGCGGCGCCCTTCCGGAAACCCTGCTTGAAACGGAACTGTTCGGCCATGCCCGCGGCGCCTTTACAGGAGCCGACAAAGACAAGAAGGGGCTGCTGGAGTCGGCTGATCACGGCACCCTGTTTCTGGATGAAATCAACACCACCTCTCCAGCCTTTCAGGTCAAGTTACTGAGGGTTTTGCAGGAAGGAAGCTTCATCAGGATTGGTGACCACGAGCCACGCTCTGTTGATCTGCGGGTGATTGCTGCAAGCAATGCTATTCTTGAAAAAGAGATCCAGGCCGGAAGATTTCGCAGTGACCTGTTCTATCGCCTGAACGTGGTAACCATACCGTTGCCACCACTCCGTGAGCGCAATGGCGATATCGGCCTGTTAGCCCATTACTTTCTGAACCGCTATGCCAAACAGTACGGACTCCAACTGGCAAACATTTCTCCGGAAGCCCTGCAGCGTCTGCGCAGTTATCACTGGCCCGGCAATGTGCGTGAACTGGAGAACACTATTGAACGTGCAGTGATCTTGGCCGATGGCACAGAGCTGCAATCACAGCACCTGCCCCGTTTTACCGGAGCAGAAATACCGGCTCCAGCCTCATCAGGTCAGGAACTGCTGCAAATGGCCGAGATTGAAAGGCGCCATATCTTGCAAGTGCTCAAGGCCACCGAAGGGCACCGGGGCAAGGCTTCTCAGATTCTCGGCATCAGCTCCGCCTCGCTCTGGCGTAAATTGAAACAGTACGGTCTGTAGGACAGCCCGCCCTCCATCATCCCCCTCTCATTTCATTCATTCTGCAGGATCATTTCATTTTGAAATGGCTCAAAAAACTAAAAAACTAGCAATTTCAACGTACTAATCATTGGCACTGGGCTTGCTTAGGGTATTCTATACGTTTTTAAACCAGTACCCACTATCAGGAGGAACACCCCATGAAGAAGATGATCACTCTGGTTGCAGCAGCACTGATGACACTGGCCTTGAGCAGTGGCGCCATGGCCGCCTCCTTTTCCGGAAAGGTGACCAAAAATGACGGCGAACGGGTCACGCTGGAAGTGGCCAAAGGCGGCCCGGCCTGGGTCAAAAAGGGATCCGTCCTGTCTGCAGCCGGCGGCATGCCTACGGTGGTAGAGGTAAAGGGCAAAGAGATTACGCTCAAGTTCAGCAAGGCCAAGGCGGCCAAGATCAAGCAGAACATGACCCTCTCGGTCAGCGAGCCCCCCAAGGGAACCGGCACTGAAGTTGTAGCAGGCTGCTGATACCGATCCAACGCCTTCCGGCATCCAGCTGGGAGGCGTTTTTTTTATGAAAGGAGCATCCTTCCATGCCGCTCATGAGCAGACGCTCGTTTCTGAAGACCTCCGGCCTCTGTACCGCCGGAGCGGTAGCCGCCACCTACCTGCCTGACCAGTTTCTGCTCTGGGCCGGTGAAAAGGGGCTGGCCAAGACAGAAAAAATCACCACCTATTGCGAGATGTGTTTCTGGAAATGCGGCGCCATTGCCACCGTCGTGGGCGGCCGCGTGGTCAAGCTGGAGGGGAACCCGCTCTCTGCAACCGCTAAAGGCAAGCTCTGCGGACGGGGCAACGGAGGTATCGGCCTGCTGTACGACCCGGACCGGCTCAAACATCCTCTGATCAGAACCGGCAAAAGGGGTGAGGGGCAGTTTCGCAAGGCAAGCTGGGACGAAGCCCTGACACACATTGCCGACAAGCTGAAAAAAATCAGGGATGAGCATGGTCCG
>CAZOTC010000362.1:0-2647 GCA_964582605.1 uncultured Geobacter sp.
TCCTTTGCCGTGCTGCTGTTCCAGGATATTGCCGTTATCCCGATTCTGGCACTGCTCCCCTTTCTGGCCATACAGGCCGGCGCAGGCGCGGTCCACGGCGAAGCCCCCGCATTGCTGGAGGGCCTGCCGGTCTGGGTGAAGGCCGGGTCAGTCTTCTTTGCCGTTGCCGCAGTCATCATCATGGGACGCTTTATCGTGGTCCCTTTTCTCCGCATCATCACCAGGGCCAGCGTTCGCGAGCTCTCCGTCGCTGCAGCGCTGCTGATCATTGTCTCGATTGCCTTCCTGATGAAGCTGGTTGGCCTGAGCCCTGCGCTGGGTGCCTTCCTTGCCGGCGTACTGCTTGCCAACAGCGAATTCCGCCATGAACTGGAAAGCGACATCGAGCCGTTCAAGGGGCTGCTGCTCGGCCTCTTCTTCATCGCGGTGGGGGCGTCCATTAACTTCAGGCTGCTGTCCGACAGCCCGGGCACCATCCTTTCGCTGGTGCTGGGTATCATTGTTCTCAAGGCTGCGGTGCTGTTTGCAGCGGGCAAGCTGTTCCGGCTTTCCTTTGATCAGAACAGCATCTTTGCCCTCGGCCTGTCCCAGGTGGGGGAGTTTGCCTTTGTCCTCTTTGCCTTTATCAATCGGCTGGGGATCATCGGCAGCAACTGGACCGATACGCTGATGGCCGTCACCGCCATCAGCATGACCATGACCCCACTGCTGCTACTGATGAACGAGCGACTGGTCCTGCCACGGTTCGGTATTCGTGAACAGGTGGAAAAGGAAGCGGATATCATCGATACGGAGCATCCGGTCATTATCGCCGGGTTCAGCTCCTTCGGCAGCACCCTGGGGCGTTTTCTTCGGGCCAACGGCGTGCAGGCGACCATCCTGGACAATGACTCAGATCAGGTGGACCTGTTGCGCAAGATGGGATTCAAGGTCTTTTACGGCGATGCAACCCGCCTGGACATCCTCCACTCGGCGGGGGCAGACAGCGCCCGCATTCTGTTCATCGCCATAGACAGCCCCTCAACCGTCAGCAAGCTGGTCGAAACGGTGAAAAAACACTTCCCCAAGCTGCAGATCATGGCCCGTGCCGGCAACAACCTTGATGCCCACGAACTGCTTGATCTCGGGGTAAACCATATCTATCGGGGGTTTCTCGACACGTCCGTACGGGCGGGTGTTGATGTTCTGACGAATCTCGGGCACCGGCGGTACAGTGCGACCCGGGCCGGCCAGAACTTCATGAAGTACGATGAAGCCGCAATGCATCAGCTTGCTCCCCATCGTCATGATACAGGCGATTATATCTCCAATGCCAGAGAGCAGATCCGGCTGCAGGAACAGCTGCTGGCCAGCGACCGCACCAGCAGCCATAGTCAGAATGACCATGCTTGGGACACGACCGGGCCGGTGCCGGCAGCAGAGGAGAGTGGGCTCCATCAAAGCAGTTCAGAGAAAGGCGTTTAAGAGAGACTGGACTGAAATGGGGATAGAGCATGAAAGAGCAGTCGGGTGGGTTAAGGTAGAGTAACTATTCCCCGCCGGAGGCAGTGGTACCCTCAATAATACCGGAGGAATTATGACCCCGGGAGTCCATGCGCCTGGAAGGGGATCCGCCCCCCCGGTCCAGCGGTATCTGCAGGGGCAGGTCTACCTGTCACCACATCCGGCACAATTGATGCTGCGGAATCATGTCTGAGGAGACGGACTCAGTTACCCCCATGGAAACATCCGTTGAGATACAAGCTCCGGCGTCTGCTGCCTGGCAGCTGTTGACCGACACGTCACGATGGCCGCAGTGGGGGCTGTCAGTCTCCCACGTTGAGTCAGCCGAACAGTTCATCGGCCCCGGCAGCATTGGTCGTGTGCAGATGTTCATTGGCGTCTGGCTGCCGTTCCGGGTCACGGAATGGGTTGCCGGACAACGCTGGGGGTGGGAGGTAGCGGGCATTCCGGCCACCGGCCACCGGGTTGAGCCGCTGGGGCCTGACCGCTGCCGTGTGGTGTTTGAGGTGCCCATGCTGGCAACCCCGTACCTGACAGTCTGCAGGCTGGCGTTAGAAAGGATCAGGACTATTCTGGAAGAGGAACAACACCGTCCATGAACAACATCGCTGAAAGCTCTGATATTCTCAAGGAACTCTTCACCGGCCAGCCTCTGACCGTACTGGCCACTGACGCCGGCAGTGGTCCGTATACCAGCCTGGTGGCGGTTGCCAGCAGTTCTGACCTTCGCCAGCTCTATTTTGCCACACTCCGGGCTACACGGAAATGGGCCAATCTTGCCGACAACCATCACGTTTCCCTGCTGATTGACAACCGCAGTAACCAGGTAACCGATTTCAGCCGGGCGGCAGCCGCGACGGTCATCGGGGCTGCCGAAGAATTGAGCGGGGCTGAGTTGGAGACCGGGCTGGCGATCTTCCTGAACCGGCACCCGCACCTGGCCGAGTTCACTTCCTCGCCGAGCTGCGCCCTGTTCCGGGTGCAGATTACGAGCATCTACCTGGTGACCCGTTTTCAGAACGTCATGGAATTCCACTTTTCACCATGAAAATCATCTGTACCTGGTGCCACACCAGACACCAGCTTTAAGGAGAGTCTATGGACCTGAAAAATACCCGTACGGTCATCCTGAATACAGGTACTC
>CAZOTC010000363.1:0-2633 GCA_964582605.1 uncultured Geobacter sp.
ATTCTGGTTGTTTCTCTGGAACCGGGCAGTGTGGCTGCCGGTGATACCGGCGGCAGCGGTTATGATGAATTCCGGATGACGGTCGCCAGCCCGGTTCAGCTTGACCTCTGTATGCTGCTGGACAACCGCAGTCACACCCTGACGCTGCACGAATCAACCGGCAGGCAGTTTGCCGCAACCACTGCGCGGCCTGTCAGTCAGGGCTGCAGCACCGGTCAGCGGGTCTCGCTGCAGCCCGGCGACTACCTGATCCGGTTGACCCATGACAGGAAATCGTCTGTCACAGATACCCTGCTGATCTACCTGGAGCAAGGCGTGGCCGCCACTGCTGCCGCCACCAAGAGTACCACCGTGGTTACTGACAGTCAGGTGCTGAAGGTCTCCTCGCCACCGGTCTATGACCCGGCCAAAGCTTATGCGCTCTTCTCACCGGTGAGTTATCAGGGCAGCCTCTACGTCAACGGCTGGGATGCTGCAACCGGCCGCTGTCCGCTGCAGGCCGACTGCAGCGCAAGCTATAAAGCCGGTCTCTGGAACCGGTTTGACCCGAACCTTACCTACGATTTTACCGGGTTCCTGGGCCAGAGCAGCGTAGACGTGACCTCCGGCGGGGTGAAGGTGTTGAAACTGAAAGGGACCTACTTTGAGATGGGCTGGCAGTACGGCCATCTGCTCAAGGATGACCTGAAGAAATGGGCGCAGTATTACAACAGCACCTGGAAGGATGCCAACAGCTATCTGTATAACGTCATCACCAGAAACATCTATGAAGACGTTACCAGTGCCTTCCTGAGCCCGAAGATGAAAAACTTCCTGGCCGGGGTGATTGTCAGGACCGGCATGAGCAAAGGCGATGTCTACCTGCTGAATCAGTGCCTGGGGTTTGACTATATGCTGGGCAGTAACGTGAAGGAAGCCGGTGGAGCTGCCTGCACCTTTGTTGGAGCGTATGGAACCGCTACCCAGGGAGGGACGACCATCGTGGGGCGCAACCTTGACCTCCAGCGGCCCCTGGCAGTGCGGGACTACAACAGCGTGGTCACGATCATGCAGCCCACCACCGGCGACAACCGGGTGGCCACCCTTGGGTTTGTCGGGTTGCCGCAGGGGTATGCCCTGCTGAACCTGGACCGTACCGTGTTTGTAGAGTACAACACCGCCAACGCGGCTGATTATGTCGAGGTCAACCTCAGTCAGTTGCTTGGTGCACGGGACATGATCAACACCGCCTTTGAGGCTGCGACTGACAGGTCAAACACCAATGCCGCCACCACCGCTGCCTATCTGCAGAACGCCAGGCTGCTTTCCCCCACCTTCTTCGGTGTGGCGGACCGCAGCATGGTCTACGTGGTGCAGCGTCCTGCATTGGCGCAGGGGCGCATCAGCACTGACAGCATCGCTTCCGGCATCAACGGCGTGACCAATGTGTTCCTGGACAAGGATATCTTCGGCACCAAGCTCTCGATCTATAATGCTTCCACTGCTGTTGATGCCCCGGACAAGAAGCTGGATACACCGGCCCGTGGCATGGTGCGCTGGGAGAATCTGAACACCTACTTCAAGGGACTCTCCGGTCCGGTAGGTGTTGAGGCGATCAAAACGATCATCTCACGCAATATCGCCGATGGCGGCGTATTCATCACCGGCTACGAAAGCAAAGGGACCAACAGCTATTGCGAGAGCGACGCCACCTTCGGATCGGTGGTGATAGATCTGAACAACCTGTCGCAGGTCTGGTGGTTGCGCTACGATTACCTGACGCAGAACAAGACCTGGGACAGCATTGACCTGAACCGTTACATCGGGCAGTAACAGATGAACTACACTGTTTTGACTGCCGGAAGTGAGCTGCCGTGATGACCGCCAACCTCAAAAACGGACTGATAACCGTAGCCATCGGCCTGCTGATCTGGTTCATTCCGGTACCGGCAGGCTTACATCCCCACGCCTGGCAGCTGCTGGCGATCTTTGTTGCCACTATTGCCGGTTTTATCCTGCAGCCGCTGCCGATCGGGGCGGTTGCCTTCATCGCCCTGGCGGTTGCAGCAACGTTGAAGGTGCTGGCTCCCCATGAGGTACTGGCCGGGTTCGGGGATGACACCATCTGGCTGATCGTCTCTGCCTTCCTGTTTGCCAAAGGGTTTATCAAGACCGGTCTGGGGCGGCGGATCGCCTACAGGATTATGGGGGCGATCGGTGACAGCTCCCTCAAGCTTGGCTACGCCATGGTGCTGAGTGATCTGGTGATAGCCCCGGCCACCCCTTCCAACACGGCCCGGGCTGGCGGCATTCTGTATCCTATTGTACGCAGCCTGGCCTCTGCCTTCGATTCCGAACCGGGTGACAGCTCCCGCAGGATCGGTGCCTACCTGATGACCACCACCTTTCAGGGTAACTGCATTACCTCGGCCATGTTCCTGACCGCCGTGGCTCCCAACTCCATCGTGGCTGCCATGGCCCTGCAGACCGCCAATGTGCATCTGAGCTGGGGCACCTGGGCCCTGGCTGCAGCCGTGCCCGGACTGATAAGCCTTGCGCTGACCCCCTGGCTTCTTTACAAACTGTATCCGCCGGAGATTGACAAGACCCCCCAGGCCAAAGATATCGCCCGTGCTGAACTGGCAAAGATGGGG
>CAZOTC010000364.1:0-2631 GCA_964582605.1 uncultured Geobacter sp.
CTTGATAGACGATGCCGTCAGTGCCTTGACAGCTTTGGCATTCAGCGGTGCTGTTGGTATCTACAACGTGGCAAGCGGTCACAACACAACAACAACAGAGTTGCTCACAGCTTTGCAAACCCGCTTTACATTTACCGCGACGACGCGCGAATGTGCGCCTTTCTTTACCTTTCCGGTGCTGGATACGACAAAGCTGTCGATGCTGCTGCCCTGGCAGCCCCGGAGGGTGACAGACTGGCTACAGAGTTAAACATTACAAATGATTACCATTGAAGGAGACCATAGATGATCACTATTGACATGGAACAAGGCTGGGTGGCGGAAAAAACCTCTGAAGGCGAAGTACAATACCCTCTCGGTTCCTCTGAAGGGTTTAACCTGGTTTCAAAGGCTTGGCTCAGGGCCGGTTGGGACGCTAAATATGTCTATAGCTTCACCTGGATGGGCAGGCCCATTATCCAGCTGCCCGATGACCTGCTGAGGATTCAGGAGATTATCTATCAGGTCCGCCCAACGCTGATCATTGAAACCGGTGTGGCCCACGGCGGATCGCTGATTTATTATGCCAGCCTCTTCAAGGCAATGGGATATCCGGGCCGCATTGTGGGTATCGATATCGAAATAAGACCCCATAACCGTGCTGCCATCGAGGCCCATGAACTGTTTCCCGCCATTACGCTGATAGAAGGCAGTTCCATTGATCCGGAAATAGTCCGGCAAACAGCTGCCCTGATACAGCCTGATGATCGGGTGATGGTGGTGCTGGATTCCAACCACAGCAAAGCGCATGTACTGGCGGAGCTTGAGGCCTACGGACCGCTGGTTTCGCATCACTCCTATTTAGTGGCCACTGACGGTATCATGCACTGGCTTGGCAACGCCCTGAGAACTGAAGCTGACTGGTCCTGGAATAATCCCAAGGAGGCAGCTGAGACGTTCCTGAAAACTCATCCCGAATTTGTGCATGCACCGCTTTGTTTTCCGTTTAATGAGGGGAACGTCACCGAGCCGGTTACCTATTGGCCGGGTGCCTGGCTCAAGCGTGTATAGGGGGCACCACAGAAAACGGAAAAAAGGCCGGGGGAAGTTGATATTGAGTTATGGCTGCAATAACATTTGATGCGTTAACATATTCAAAAAACTACGTACTGCCGTTTTTCCAGGTGTTGCCCTACGTATGAATATCCTTTTTATCCACCAGAATTTTCCCGCCCAGTACAAGCATCTTGCTCCAATCCTGGCGGCTGATCCGAATAACCGGGTCGTTGCCATGCATATGCAGCCCAACCTGCCTGAATACCCTGACATAACGACTGTACGCAGCACTGCCAGCCGTGGCAACACTCCCGGTATACAGCCTTGGTTGCAAGAAGCTGAAACAAAGGTGCTCAGAGGCGAAGCCTCGTGGCTTACTGCTGTGAAATTGCGTCAGGACGGGTTTGTACCTGACGTCATCTGTGCCCATCCCGGCTGGGGAGAGGCCCTGTTTGTCAAGGATGTCTGGCCCAAGGCCCGGCTGTTATGCCTGCTTGAGTTCTATTACCACTTTCAGGGGTATGATGTAGGGTTTGACCCTGAATTTCCTTCTCACCCTGATGATGCCTGTCGTATCCGCCTGAAAAACATCAATAATCTTCTGGCTCTGGAGGCCTGCGATGCCGGCCTCTGCCCGACGCAGTTTCAGAAGTCGGCTCATCCGAAGGAGTTTCACTATAAGCTTAATGTGATCCATGATGGTGTGGCAACCGACATACTTACACCCAATCCGGCTGTTTCACTCTCGTTTGCGGAGAAAGATATTACCCTGACGCGGCAGGATGAGGTGATTACCTTTGTGAATCGGAACCTGGAACCTTACCGCGGCTGGCACACCTTTGCCAGGGCGCTGCCTGGGCTGCTTGCTCGCAGGCCCAAGGCGCACATTCTGATCATAGGGGCTGACGATGTCAGCTACGGCAGTCGGCCAACTGACGGCATCTCATATAGACAGCGTTATCTGGCCGAGGTGACAGATCGTATTGACAGCAATCGGGTGCATTTTCTCGGGCGCATCCCATATCAGTCGTTTGTGGCAGTGCTGCAAATTTCTTCAGCGCATGTTTATCTGACGTATCCTTTTGTCCTTTCCTGGTCAATGCTGGAGGCAATGAGTACCGGAGCCCTGGTTATCGGCTCCCGTACGCCACCTGTGGAGGAGGTAATCTGCCACGGTAAAAACGGGCTGCTGGTGGACTTTTTCTCTCCAGATGAGTTAACTGCAACGGTTGATGAGGTACTGTCGCATCCCGACCGGATGCAGGCAATCCGTATACAGGCCCGGCAGACAATAGTGGAACGCTACGACTTGCAACAGGTCTGTCTGCCGCAACAACTAAGTCTTATCCATAACCTGCATAAATAATAAAAAGGAAAAAGGAAATAGTAATGAAGACTTTTTTGCATGTCGGGTGTGGACCAAAACGAAAAAATCAGACGACACGTGTATTTGCCGGGGATGACTGGCAAGAGGTGCGCCTTGATATCAATGCCGCTGCCCAACCTGATATTGTCGGCACTATGCTGGATATGTCAGCAGTAGAGTCTGCCAGCATGGATGCCATTTTCTCAAGTCACAATATTGAGCATCTCTAC
>CAZOTC010000365.1:0-2628 GCA_964582605.1 uncultured Geobacter sp.
CCATGTTGCTGCCCAGATCACGCATGGTTTTGATCCCTTCCTCATCACTATCCACGTCGCCGATATTCCTGCCGATGCCGATGTTCCAGTAGCTTGATCCGACAATGATCATCTGACCGATGGTAAAGAAGTGGTTGATGCTGTCAAAGACATGCATCGCACCGGCCCGGCGCACCGATACGACAGCGGCACCCGGTTTACGTTTGAACATGTCCGCATTGGCCCTGGCTACCATGCCGCAGCGATCAATCAACGCCTTGGCCTCCGGACTGATTCCGGCAAAATAGGTGGGAGAGCCGATGATGACGGCGTCTGCTGCATCCATTTTTTCAATGCATTCATTGGCACAGTCATCGGTGACGGCACAGCGGCGATCTTTGGCGGCAAAGCATTTGTAGCAGGCGATACAGCCATGGATCGGCCTGCCTGAGAGCTGGATCAGCTCGGTGGTAATGCCTTCCTTGTGCAGCGTCTCAAATGCATAGTTGATCAGTTTGGCCGTATTGCCATCCTTGCGGGCACTGCCGTTAAAGCCGACTACATTCATGGGTGGTCTCCTGACGTCTCTCCGTTGACGTGTGTCTGTGATAGCATCGCTTCATCTTCAATCTCTACAGCCGGTTCCATCTCAAAGCGTTCCATCGCCTCAACCGGCAACATCCCGGTTTCTACCCGCATGTAGGTCTGAAGCTCTTTGAGTGCCTGCAGGATGATGGTTTCGTTTTTGGGAAACTCATGGGGGCTGACTTCCAGTGTAACACAGCCTTGATAGTCGGTATGTTTGAGGTGGTTCAGGAAACGGGTCAGGGGCAGGCGGCCCCGTCCCGGAATCAGATGTTCATGGCCGAAGCCGTAGTCGGAAAAATGGATGTTGCGTATTCTGCCGGATTCATAAAAAAGATAAAAATCGTTGATGAAGTTTGCCTTGCCTGAGCCCATGTGGGTAGTGTCAAAGGTAAGGTACAGGTTGTGTTCATGGATGAAGGTGATCATGTCGCGGGTTGATGAAAGGATGTTGGGATTCATCTTGTACTTGCCGACCCAGGGCATGTTTTCTATGGTTACCAGTACCTCGCCGTCAAGTCCGATCTCTTTCTGAAAGTCACGAATCCTGTAAAGCCAGCGCCAGAAACCGATCTCAAGCCCGAGCCAGGAAGGGGGGTGGAAGTTGACCAGTGGAATACCGGTATCGGCAGCCAGTTCTATACTGTGAAAGAGTGACTGGATCGGTCCGCCCCAGCCGTCAAGCGGCATAAAAGGGGCGTGGATGGAGTTGATCGGAGCGATTTCCTGCAGAGAGCGGACCATTTTGACCGGATTTATGCGCTGGAAATCCTGGTTGATGATCAGCTCGACGCCGTCAAATCCGGCTTCGGCAGACAGTTCAAAGGCCTTGCGCATCGGCAGGGTGAAGAGTGACCCGCTTGAAAGTGATATCTTCAAGCCGCTGCTCATGTATAGGCCCCAAAACTTACCTGCAGATAACGTTGCATGTCGGCAACCGTCTCAAGTGAGGAGTGCAGGCGGTCAAGCTCGGCTGCTCCAAGCGTTGACGGAACCAGGTGCAGGATGTCCCTGCAATCCTGACCAGGGCTGGCGTGCAGTTCGAGGGACAGCCGGTGTTCGCTGAAGCAGTGCCAGGCATGGAGTGCCCGTTCGGCAAGGTCAACGTCCAGCCTGCCGATCCGGACCAGCTGGCGTAACCGTTCAGGTGTCCCTGTCTGCTCTACACCGTGCAGCAGGCAGAGTGCTGCAACCGCAGCTGCAAGCGGCAACAAGGCATGATCAAGCAGCGGAAACGCACCTCGGTGCGGGCCGCTTTTTTCAAGCTTGAGGTTACCCATCATGCTGATGCCGTTTGAAAGCAGATGGCAGCGCTTGACCAGATTACCGATAAAGTCACGTTGCCTCAGAAAACGGTTACACAGCTGATCAAACCCGGTTGCAAGATCTCCTTCGCTGGTCAGCACGGTTTTGTCGGCCAGCCGCAACAACTCAATCAAGGACGGCTGATCATGGCGTGCGGATGCCGTTTCAAAACGGCTCTGCCAGTCTGCAAGGCTTCCCCGCCAGTACGAGTTCATCGGGGTGACATGTTCTTCAAGCACGATGCCGCACACGCGGAGCCAGGCGACCAGTTCTGTCCCCAGTTGTGCCATAGTGTCATCGGCGCCTGCGCCGTTCCAGACCAGTGCCATCTGTACCTGGCAAAAGCGGGTCGCTTCACGGCGACCGGCCGGCCCCATCACCACCAGGGCAAGCGGAGGCAGACGTGTGCCGATTTCCTGTTTGGCAAGCCGCAGACAGCATTCGACAAGGGCCCTCAGAAAACGTTCAGACATCCGGTAAAAAGCCGACGGAGAGCCGAAACGGGCAAAATGGCGATAGGCGCTTTCATAAAAACGTGGCAGGAGGGGGCGCAGCTGTCCTTTTCCGGTTGCTCCTGTAAATCCGTTCAGGAGTTGCTCAAGCTCAACCGTCAGGGCGGTGTTTTCCAGCTCCACTGCATCAAGTTGATCTTCAACAAGTTCAAGCAGTTGTGCCATGCCTGCGGGATGGTGTCGAGAGGCCAACCGGACCGCTGCCTCACGGTAGGCAACGGCAAACTCTTCCACCCCCCGCCAGGAA
>CAZOTC010000366.1:0-2628 GCA_964582605.1 uncultured Geobacter sp.
GGCGATGGAGGTCTTTACCCTGGTGCAGACCGGTAAAACATCACCCAAGCCGTTGGTGCTGGTGGATGATGAGGATGGATTCTGGGAGCAGTTCTTTGACTTCATCAAAGAACAACTACTGGCAAAAGGTCTGATTTCAGGTGAGGATTTTTCGATCTTTACGATTACCAAGGATGAACATGAGGCCGCTGCGGTCATTGAAAATTTTTACAAAAATTATCACTCCATCAGGTTTCATGATGACCTGGTTATTGTCCGGCTTACCAGAGAGCTTCAACCGGAGCAGCTTGATGTCCTTGAGCAGGAGTTCCCGGAGCTTATTCTGCCGGGTGGGCGGATTACCTGCTGCGAGCCGCTTGACTGTGAGGATGATCAGCCTGAGCTGACCCTGCTCCCGCGGATTGTGTTTCCCTTCAACCACTTTCACTATGGTCTGCTGATCGCATTTATCAATCGTATAAACACGTTTTGACATTTGATAGGGGCTATGTTAAAAAAATCCACTTTTTCTATAGATTCCCGCTGTTAGCAGATTAGAGAGTAAATTGCCTATACTTGCATAGAGGGAGGTTGTCATGTTCAAAGGAAGTATTGTGGCCATCGTCACACCGTTCAAAAACGGTGCAGTGGATGTTGAGACCCTGCGTCAACTGGTGGAGTTCCAGATTGAGGGCGGCACCGATGCCATCGTCCCCTGCGGAACCACCGGTGAAGCATCGACACTGGACTACGACGAGCATCTGCTGGTGGTTAAGACCGTGGTTGAGCAGGTTAACAAGCGGGTTCCGGTTATTGCCGGCACCGGCTCCAACTCCACCGCCGAGGCAATCGAGCTGACCCAACTGGCCAAAGAGGCCGGTGTGGATGGCTGCCTGCTGGTCACCCCTTACTACAACAAGCCGACCCAGGAAGGTCTTTACCTGCATTACAAGGCTGTGGCCGAGGCGGTTGCCATTCCGCAGATCCTGTACAATGTACCGGGACGTACCGGCGTGAACCTGCTGCCTGAAACCGTGGCCCGTCTGGCTCCGACCAAGAACATCGTTGCCATCAAAGAGGCCACCGGCTCCCTGCAGCAGGCCTCTGAAGTGCTGGCTCTGTGTGGTGATCAGATCGACGTCCTCTCCGGCGACGATTTCATTACCTTCCCGATGATGGCCTGCGGCGCCAAAGGGGTGATCTCGGTCCTGGCCAACATCATGCCCAAGGCTGTCGGCGACCTGACCGACGCCTACTTTGCCGGTGATCTGGCAACTGCCCGCAAGCTGCATCTGGATACCCTCAAGATCAGCAACGCCATGTTCATTGAGAGCAACCCGGTACCGGTCAAGACTGCATTGGGGCTGATGGGCAAGTGCTCCGATGAAGTCCGCCTGCCGCTGGCGCCGATGAGCGCAGCCAATAAGGCCAAGTTGGAAGCCATTATGAAAGAGTACAAGCTGATTTAAAGTTTTGGCCTCTTGGAGGGTTTTAGGCCGATGAGAATAGTGTTTGCTTCTACGGTATTCATTTTGTTGTTGAAAGCAATGCCGTGTTTTGCCACCGAAATGCAGCAAACAGACTTGGTCGTGGCTGAAGGTCGTACGATAAAAGTAGGAATTGCTAAACCAGAAGGAGCGGGCCCTTTTCCGGTTGTGATCCTCCAGCGAGGTAATGGTGGCTCACTTAATCAGTATAAAAATGCTTTGCCTCGCTATGCACGGAATGGTTTTCTTGCCGTAGCTATAGACGTATCTGTTGGTCGTGATGAAGTTGATTATGCCGCTGACCGTATCAAATTAGCCATTAACGCCCTTAAAGCCAGGCAGGATGTTAAACCAGACAAAATTGGCCTTTGGGGGCTTTCCAACGGTGGAGCCGCTTCGCTGACGTTTGTTGAAAAAAACAAGATTCAGGCCTTGGTACTGTATGCACCAGCAGTACAGCGGGCGCCTGAAGCCGAGACTATTGTTGGTGTGCCCGTACTGTTTCTACACGGATCACAGGATACGGTTATTCCTGACTCTTTGGCAAAACACTACTTTGAAAAGATTGCTACAGTTAACAAGCAGGCTACATTCAAAATGTTAGAGGGTAAGGGACACTCTTGGGATTCTGATGTAATGACAGAGTCTATTGCCTTCTTTAAAGAATATCTCAAATGACTGGACGGGGAAAACTATGATTAAAATAGCTGTCTGCGGCGCTGCCGGCCGCATGGGTCAGAGAATTATCGTCGCTGCTGTTGAGGCCGGTTGTACCATCTCCGGTGCACTTGAGCGCCCCGGTCATCCCCAGGTTGGACAGGATGCCGGTCTGATTGCAGGTGTCGGTGCCCTGAATGTCTCCATCTCCGATGATCTCAACGCTGTGGTTGAAGGGTGTGATGTCCTGATTGACTTTACCACCCCCAAGGTGTCACTCAAGAATCTTGAAGTCTGCGACCTGAAAAAGAAGTCGATAGTCATCGGCTCCACCGGCTTCACCCCTGAAGAGCGTGCTCTGGCTGCGGAGCTGGCAAAGAATATCCCCTGTGTGCTGGCTCCCAACATGTCCGTTGGTGTCAACGTCTGCTTCAAGGTGCTGAAGGATGTTGCCAAAACCCTTGGTGATGACTTTGATGTTGAGATCGTTGAACTGCACCACAAC
>CAZOTC010000367.1:0-2627 GCA_964582605.1 uncultured Geobacter sp.
CTTCATCACCGTTAATAAAGCCATCAGATTGCCATAGACGCGGCCGGTCTTACCCCGTACCAGTTCCGGCACATCCGGATTCTTCTTCTGCGGCATGATCGATGAACCGGTGCAGAAACCGTCGGAGAGGTCCACAAACCGGAAGGCACTGGTGGACCAGATAATCAGCTCTTCCGAAAGGCGGGACAGATGCATCATCAGGATTGATGAAGCAGAGATAAACTCTATGGCGAAATCACGATCAGAGACCGAGTCCAATGAATTTCTGGTCACTGCCGGGAAGTCCAGCTGTTCGGCCACATACTCACGATCAATAGGAAAGGTGGTGCCGGCCAGGGCACCGGCGCCCAGCGGCAACACATTGACCCGCCTGAGGCAGTCCTCCATCCTCCCCTTGTCCCGCTTGAACATCTCCACATAGGCCAGCATATGGTGGGAGAACAGGATCGGCTGGGCAGACTGCAGATGGGTAAAACCAGGCATAACCAGATCCAGATTTTTCTCGGCCTGCTCCAGCAAGGAGTCAATCAGCATATCCAGATAGGCAACAACCTCAACGATCTCATCCCGCAGGTACAGCCGAATATCAAGCGCCACCTGATCATTACGTGAACGACCGGTGTGTAGCCGCTTGCCTGCCTCACCGATCTTCTGGGAGAGGCGGGCCTCGATATTCATATGGATATCTTCCAGCCCCACCGAGAAGTCGAACTGTCCAGCCTCGATCTGTTCCAGAATCTCTTTCAGGCCATGCACAATCTTCTCAACATCCTCATGGGGAATGATCCCCTGACGCCCCAGCATCCGGGCATGGGCCACGGAGCCGCGGATATCCTGATGGTACAGCCGTTTATCGAAATCGATTGAGGCGGTAAACTCCTCCACAAATTTATCGGTTGGCTGGGTAAAACGCCCGCCCCATAATTTATCCTGTGCCATGACCTGCCACTCCTTTAGCTAACGTTCTTAAACTGTACATCTAGACGCCGCCACTGAACGGCGGTGTAATAATCTTTTCCCATCCCCCTGCCACGCTGCGCTGCATGATGGCATGCACCTTGAGTGGCACCCTAGAACTGCGCGGGTCGATCTCATGGTGCAACGGCAGGTTGAAATACAACAGGCGGGTACCCTGTCCGAAACGCAGACGACAGACCGGGGCTCCGCCAAAATCATCGGTGACAAACTCATCCGAAACCACTTTTTCCAGGCGGTGATGTCGGTTGATCACCACTGCAGCATGGCCGAATCCTGCGGACTGCCGAACCCCCTCCAGCATGGTTTCATCCGAGGCGTTGCCAAAGATTGTGACCGTTTCACGCACACCGGGGGTATCCTCCAGATATTCCCCGTAAAAACCGCTGACCACATCACGGTAGGCCTGATGCTCCGGCTTGGGGCTGCACTGGATCACAAACAGGGCATCAAGCCCCTGACGGGTACCGAAATAAAGCTGGTTGGCATGATCAATGATCTGTTTGATATTGGAGCGGTACAGATCCCGGTACAGATAATCAAGACAGATAATCGCCATGAAATTAAAACAGGCCGGACGACTGCGCAGCAGATAGAAATGGCGCCCGCGGTAGAGATCATGGTTTGTATCGATAAACTCTTCACCATGAAACGGATGGCTCTTGGCCTCCAGCAGGATCCGGAGTCTGCCGTCATCCTCCTTGACCAGAATCAGACACCAGTTAACCGGTGTCTCCAGCACATCACCGGAATCTATATCCTGATCGACCAGAACGATCGCTTCGTGATTGTCTTCCCGGAACCGCTCCAGCAGTTGCCGGTACTCCCGCAGCCGGACATGCTCAACGCCGATCATGGTCACGGTGTTGGTCCGGAACTGTTCCCGCACAATGGTAATAAAATCGTCAAGACGGCTGACCGGCAGACAGGATTCGGGAAACAACAGAAAATGCAGCTTTTTGAGGTTCCCCTCTCCGGCAGCAACCAGTTCCAGCACCGAGTTAATCATCTGCCACTGCTGTTCCTGCTCCACCGGATGAAAACCGGCATTGCGGTGCAGATGGTTGGGAAGCTGGGCAATCATACAGTGCAGGTGATGCCCCAGTGGAAACTGCAGGTTTACCTTGATGTCGATGATTGCCGGCATACTGCTACGCCTCTCCCGGTTCCAGCTCAGGAAACAACTGCCCCAGAATACTTCGGGTACCTTCGGGCATCGGGTACTGCGCCAGCACTGAGCGATGCACCCAGCTGGCCTCCTGCACCTCATCCGGATTGTGCTGCACCTGCCGGTGCAGCGGACGACAGCGGTAGAACAGGATGATGTAGTGGCAGTTCTCCTCACCCGGAGTGACATGTTCAAAGACATTGATCAGACTGCCTACTTCCACCTCCAGCCCAACCTCTTCCTCCACCTCACGCTGCAGGGCACTGGCAATCGGTTCACCCAGCTCAATCTTGCCGCCCGGCATGACCCACATACCCTGAAACGGCGGAATGCTCCTCTTGGTGAGGAGCACCCGCTCATGGTCATCAATGATCACCGCCACCACCGAGGTGACGATATGTTCCTTCCTGAACCGCTTGCTTGTCACACCCTACTTCTTGCCCTGCATCAGGGAGCGGATCCGCAACCGCAGGGAGTTGATCTT
>CAZOTC010000368.1:0-2621 GCA_964582605.1 uncultured Geobacter sp.
TCTCCTCCATTGGTCACGTGTTTGGCGTGCAGGACTTCATGCCGATCGCCAAGCGCTCGGTTTTCCTCTCCATCGCCACTATTCTTTCCGGTTTTTTTGTCATCGCCTTCGAAATCAAGATCCCTTGGCGGATGGCGATCTACAACGTGATTTCCCCTAACCTGACCTCCAACATCTGGTGGATGGGTACCCTTTACGGTATCTACCTAGCCTTCATGTTTGCAGAATACGTCTTTCTGCTGATGAACAAGCATACTCCGGCGGTCGTCTGCGGCTTCAGCGGCTCTGTTGCCGGTATCGCCGCCCACTCCAACCTGGGTGCCGTTTTCGGTCTGCTGATGGGCCGAGAGTACTGGCAAGGCCCCTATATGCCGATCTACTTCATTGCTTCAGCCATGATGACCGGCTGTGCTGTTATCATCCTGTTCCATATCCTTGGCTACAAGGTCAACAAAGAACAGATGGCGCCTGATATGGAACGTGCCCTTGAAGTAACCACGAAGATCGGCATCCTCTTAATCAGCGTGATCCTGTTCTTCACCACCTGGAAACTGATTGCCGGAGCCGCCGGTCAACCTGGTGGCGCCTGGCCGGTAGTCCAGTCAGAAGTGGTCGGTCATCATGCCTTCATCTTCTGGTTCTTTGAGATCCTGATGGGGATGGCCGGGCCACTGGTACTGTTTATCCTGTCTAAAGGCAAAAACCTCAAACTGATGCTGATTGCATCATTCTCAATGGTGATCGGCATCTTTGTGATGCGTTACAACCTGGTCTACCTTGGCCAGGCCCTGCCGGTCTACTACAGCATGGGGGTTAACGAATTCAAGGAAATGCTGCATTATGCCCCATCGCTTTACGAATGGATCATTACCGCCGGCGGCTTTGCCCTTACCGCCCTACTGTTCCTGATCGGCGAGAAGGTATTTGACGGCCACAAGGTTGAGCACCACTAACCACTGACATCACTTCCTGATACGAGGACACCTACACATGAACAAGAATATAGATCTGAACAACCTGAAGAACGAAGGGGTAGAGAACGTTTCAAGCCAGGAACGCCGTGACTTCCTCAAGATGGGCCTCGCCATAACCGGCGTCTTTGCCAGTGGCACCCTGTTTTCAGCCATGTCAACCTTCAGCCGTGCCCATGCCTCTGACTTTGCCAAGAAGTACCCTTTCAAGCCCCACTACAGCATGGTCATGCAGCAACACCGCTGTATTGACTGTGAACGCTGCATGGAGGCCTGTGTCGCCACCAACAATGTACCCAAAAAACATGGCAACTACCGCACCACAATCCTTGAAAAGGAAACGCCCGACGCTCTCGGCGGCAAGCGCGAATTCATCCCGGTGCTCTGCAACCAGTGCAACCTGCCGCAATGTACGAGGGTCTGCCCCACCAAGGCTACCTACAAGAATAAAGAAAACGGCATCGTCATGATGGATATCAAAAAATGTATCGGCTGCCTGACCTGTCAGTTAGGCTGCCCCTACAATGCGCGTTACTTTGATGAACACCGCCATGCTGTTGACAAGTGTAACTTCTGCTGGGACACCCGTATCTCCAAAGGAGAGAAAGACACCGCTTGCGCCCACGCCTGTCCGGCAGATGTGCGTATATTTGGAGACCTTTCCAATCAGGAGGATCGGGTTTTCAAGATCGTCCATCAGATTGAAAAGCCGGTCTGGGTACTACGTCCTGAATCCGGCACCCGACCCAACGTCTTCTACACCAAAGGTTAACCATCACACTATTTTAGAATGAGGATTTTCACTATGACGATACGTACACTTTTCATAGCCGCTGCAGCAGCACTGACTCTTGCATCCGGTATGGCCATTGCTTCCAGTTATCCAGAAGCACCGATTGTTTATGACAAGCCGGTAAAAGGGGTGATTTTCTCCCATAAAACCCACGTAGAAAAAGGCTTGGCCTGCGACATGTGCCATAACCGCCTGTTTGAGCAGAAGGCAAAAAAGGCCCAGGAGAATGCTGACTTTGTGATGGATGCGCTCTACAAAGGCAAATATTGTGGTGCCTGCCACAACGGCTCTCTGGCCTTTGCCTCCAACACCCGCTGCGCCACCTGCCATATCGGCGTCAAGGGAGAAGAGAAAATGAAGTCTGGTGGAAAGGGTGAAAAGAAGGGTCATTAACACCGCTACTGCAGACCTGAAACAGAAAAGGCGCATACCGGAAACCGGTAGCGCCTTTTCTGCTCATTATCCATCAGAAAATCAGACTACAGCTCTTCAAACTCCTCTTCATCTGAAGCAGCAGTCAACTCATCAGACTCGTCAATCCGATCCTCCTTCAGGGCCTGCAGAAAGCGCTGATTCTCTCCAAGGTTTTTTGAAATCTCCTGTAACAACAGTTCAAGTCCTTCAGCTTTGGGAGAGTCAACCGACATGGCAACTTAACCAAGCCCGTCCAGATACCGTTCTGCATCAAGGGCTGCCATGCAGCCGGTACCAGCCGAGGTAATTGCCTGTCGGTAGATATGGTCCTGCACATCTCCGGCAGCGAACACCCCGGCAACACTGGTCTGGGTCGCAAAACCGTCTGAACCGCCTCTGGTTTTCAGATAGCCGTCCTTCATCTCAAGCTGCCCTTCAAAGAT
>CAZOTC010000369.1:0-2620 GCA_964582605.1 uncultured Geobacter sp.
AGCATGCTCCATACGGCTGCCTGACAGATGGCCCCAAAAATCTGTTCCGTCACTTCTGATATAATGTCGGTCCAGGGTGACGGATCGAATCTCGCCTTTGATCAGTTGCCGCATACGCTCATCACCGACCTGACGCTCAGAGGCATGCAGGTGATCAACATACCTGCTGCCGATCAGGTCGCTGAGCGGCATGGCAAACAGCTCAGCCATGCGGTTATTGGCGAACTCGATCACCCCTTGTGGTGATACCAGAATTATACCGGCGTCTGTGGTGTTAATGATGGCGCTCAGTTGCTTTTCGCTATCGATGCCGGCCTGTTCAGCACTGACACGGTCAGCTATTTCACGCTTGAGACGTCTGTTTGAAACAATAATCACAGCAGTTAATAGGGCCAAGACACTACCCAGCAGGTACACCCAGATCGGGATCTCTGCTTGACGGGTGCGATGGTTGACTTCGGCGCTTCCGACACTGCCTGTGTCCGAAGATCTGATGGGTAGGGGGGAGGTGTCGCTAGCTGCCTTGATATGCTGATTTTTGGCCGGCAGGTTTTTTTCTGCGTATGGGAAGCTGACTGCCGGAGCATTGCCAATGGCCTGGCTGCCACTAACGGGAGCTGCGGCCGAAGGCATTGATATGATGAGCAGGGTGCAGATACAGGTACATGTAGCTGCTGTGAAGGGGGCTGAGAGGAACGTATATGCAACTTTAACACGTTGAATTGACTGTCTCATGAAGTACTGTCCCTCCACAGTCAGGGGTGGACTTTCAGGCTCAGGTGATCATTATAACAGCAAAGAAAGCATGAATCGGAATCTAAAACAAAAGGGGCTAACCAATTGGCTAACCCCTGTTTTCTGGTCGGTGCGAGAGGATTCGAACCTCCGACCACTAGACCCCCAGTCTAGTGCGCTACCAGGCTGCGCTACGCACCGAAATCAATGAATTCGTTATGTTAACATCTTGCCATTCGCTCAGGCTGCGCACCTGTGATAGTTGCAAACCCGGAACCAACGAGACATTCTAATTAGCACAAGCCAACCGTTTCCGTCAACTGATTATCTGCTGCCGGCTCCCCGTTCAGCCCCTTTTGTCATCAGTGCAATTTAATTCTATTGGCCACTTGCACGACAGGAACATCTATTATACTCTTGCCGACATTGCGTATCCTGATGGGCGCCTTGAGTTGGAACTGGAATGACAACACTGTCTGCCGGTTATGGTAAAGGATCCTGAAAATGCAGCCATTTGACGCAGCACTCCTGTTGTTTGGCGAAAAGATTGACCTACGAAGAATTACAGCCGCTGATGTAAAGTCGGCTTTTCGGAGGCGGGTGCGCCTGCTTCACCCTGATTCGACGCGAAGCGCATCACAGCATTGCGGTGAGGCGGTCAGCTCTCTGGTCTCAGCCCGGGATACGCTGGTACAACACCTTCAGTCGCCTCAGAAAAAAGCATCAGGGCCGTCAACGCATAAAAATCCGGCAACAGCATCCGGTTCGGTCCGCCCGGGCGGATATCCATTTACGGTTGTCAAGCCATCAGCACCGGTTGCAGAGAAACTTCCCAAAAAGACACACGAACGGTATTACACCGGTGTATTTCCGACATATAAACTTAAATTTGGCCAATTTTTGTACTTTTCCGGTGAAATATCATGGCAGGATCTGGTGCGAGGCATGCGCTGGCAACGTGACCAGCGCCCCCCTTACGGTGAAATTGCCAAGGCATGGGGCTGGCTAACCGATCAGGATATTCGGGCTGTTCGAGCAGCAACTGAAATACCCGGGGTATTTGGAGAAAAGGCAGTGGTACTTGGGCTGTTGACAGAAAAACAGGCTGCTTTTCTGGTCAGACATCAGCATCACAGCCAACCGAGACTGGGGACCTTTTTTATAAAAGAAAGGGTATTGTTGCCAGGCGAGGTTACGAGGCTCTTAAAAATGATGGAAAGACATAACGCAGCTGTTGGGTGTGGTTCCGCAGAATCTGCCGGAACGCAACCGGCTGGAGCAAACCGTCAGCGGGATTGAGTTCCTCCGGAAGGTGGTGCTGCTCGGAGAGGGCAACAGGGATGAATCCCCGGTTGCCCTCCATGCGTTACTGCTTCATTTGTTAAACCCTGAAACGTCCCACCAACTGCTGCAGCGTGGCTGCCAGTCCTGAAAGCTGTGAGGCAGCGGAAGCGGTTTCGTGAGCGCCCCGACTGGTTTCGAGCACGGTATCCGAAATGCGGGTTATATTACCGGTAATCTCTCCGGTTGTAGCATTCTGTTCCTCTGCTGCCGTGGCAATCTGGTTGATCTGCATGGTAACATTGGATATTTCCTGCAGAATATCATCCAGAGCTGCGCCGGAGCTGGTGGCGTCAGCAGTGCCTCGCTCCACCTCCTGAACTGCTGCACTCATGGTCGTAACCGCATCCCGCGTTTCAGTCTGAATCGCCTTGATCATCTCGCCGATCTCACGGGTTGCCCGTGTGGTCCGTTCAGCCAGCGCCCGCACCTCGTCGGCCACTACGGCAAAACCGCGCCCCTGTTCACCGGCCCGGGCGGCTTCGATGGCCGCGTTCAGTGCCAGCAGGTTGGTCTGGTCGGCAATATCTTCAATGGTAGCCAC
>CAZOTC010000370.1:0-2604 GCA_964582605.1 uncultured Geobacter sp.
CCGGCGTCGATGGCGGTGAAGGTGTGGAGGAACTCTTCCTGGGTCGCCTTTTTGCTTACGCCGAGGATGGCGTAATAATCCTGATACGTTGCCATGATCTTTGCTCTCAACGAAAACTAGTACGTGTTAATGTCATCTTCAGGCCATCTGCCCATACAGTAGATGCATTGTTCAACATGATGCGGAATTGTGTCCCGCAGGGTTTCTCCTTGAAACTGAACGCCACAGCGCTTCGGAACGGGATAACGATGCAGTTTGTTGTCTTTGATGAAGTAATGCATGCCATGCTCCTTTCTCCGTAGAATCAGCGAAGGCCGCATAAAGCGGCCCTCGTCATAGCACTGTCCTTCAGGAGATCGGCACGCGGTAACGGGCCTGCCGTCCTTTTTCCGGCTTAGGGAGTCGAATAGTCAGGACCCCGTCCTTGAGGTCCGCTGCAATCGTTTTCTCATCTGTTTCGTACGGTAACCGGATCGTTCTGGCGAAGCTGCCGTACCGGCATTCTGATAATAAGCACCCATCACCTCCTTTCCGTTCGCGTACAATCTTCTTGTTTCCCTGTATCGTTAACCGTCTGCCGACAAGCTCAACCGAGAAATCATCCTTTTTCAATCCCGGTAATTCAGCCCTGATGATCAGGTCATCAGCAGACTCATGCATGTCGAGCAGCGGACCGCCAAGCTGCATGAAAGCCGGCAGCGTATCGGCCGTGATCTGCTCACGTGCCGGCTCCTCCTGTTTCCACGGGTTCAATTTGTTCAGGAAATGGCCGATTTTGTCATGAACCCGTTCCAAAGCCTCGCTCCATTTCTCCGGCAACAGGTTTGACATAGTGATCACCCCCTCAGCAGACTCCTTTCTCAGCCGACCTGGACGGCAATCCGTTTCGGTTTGGCAACCTCTGCCTTCGGTACCCGCAGGGTCAAAATACCATTGGCATACTCGGCCTTCGCTTTTTCGTGATCAAGACTTTCCGGAATCGTAAACTGTCGGTAGTAATTGGCCAGTTCAAATTCACGATAGGCAGAGGTCCCCGGCAGGTCATTCCTGGCCGGTGCACTGATGGTCAGGACCCCTTTTTCCACATTTACATCAAGGCTGTCCTTTGCCGCCCCCGGAATTTCTGCGGTAAGTACCAGCCCTTCTTCGGTCTCGATAATGTTCACTGCCGGGCGGATATATTTTTCATTTGAGCGCGTCTCTTCACGGCTCTGTACATTCCGTTCATCGTTTCTTTCCGTCAAACTGTTTGCTGCCATGGTCGTTACCTCCTTTCTCAAGGGTGTCGTCTGTTATGAAAGTTTGATATCGATTTTTTTGGGTTTGGCATGTTCAGCCTTGGCCAGCACGACCTGCATAATGCCGTCCTTGCACTGGGCGGTTATCTTCTCGGTGTCGATATCAACCGGCAGTTCCAGCGTGCGGGAGAACTTGCCGGCCCCCAGCTCGGAACGGTGCACGATCTGCCCTTCCTTTTCGACGAACGGCTTACGCTCACCGCTGATAGTGACGGTATTGCGGAGCACCGTCAGATCAACATCCTTTGGATCAACGCCGGGCAGCAGTGCCTCAATATAGACATGCCCCTCATCTTCGCTGAAGTTGACCAGCGGAAAGCGGCGTGCTGTTGCCGGAGAGAGAAACGTCGGTCCGAATGGCCGGTTATATCCGGCACCGCGAAATGCCTCGTCGATCTCCTTTCTCAGGGTGTCCAGTTCCTTGAATACATCCCAGGTTGCCATGATGATTACCTCCTTTCGACAGGTTCGTTATCTGTCAAAAAAATAGGAACGGGTTGCCGACTTGTCAAGGGGTGAAGCAAAGAAGCGCTGTCTAACTCAACTTCTGTCCTGATACGGTGCCGGTATGCTCAGCCGCGTCTCGATGCCGCCGTCTTCGCTACTGGCCAGTGAAAAGCTCCCCTGCAGACAGGCCGCAATCTTGCTGACAATATTCAGACCGATGCCAAGCCCTCCCCGGGACCGGGTATTGGAGCCGTCCCCCTGCACAAACAGCTCGGTTACCTGCTGCAGTGTTTCCGGTGGAATGCCGGGGCCTGCATCACAAATCACCAGTTCCAGCATATCGTCTGGCCGGCTGTAGGCCAGAGCCGCCTGAACGCTGCCCGGAAGCGCAAATTTGACCTCATTTTCAAAAAGCTGGAACAGGGCCATTTCAAGCAGGGTCGATTCAAGCAGCAGCTGGTCTGGCACTGCAGGATCAATGACTATCTCAAACAGCACCGCTTTCGGGTGCAGAACCCTGACCCGCTCCAGGGCTTGTGCAGCAAGAACACGAATGTTGCCTGGTTTCACAACAGGCTGGCTGGTCCCTGTCACAACACCGGCAAGCGTCACCAGATCAGTGACGATCCTGACCAGTTGCACGGCGGCCTGTTCGACATAACAAAGATACTCCTTCAATTCTTGCCGGTTATCGGTAGTCTGCGCCAGAGCAATCATTCCCACAATACCGTTAACCGGTGTGCGGATCTCGTGGGAGATATTGTTGAGAAACTCCGTCTTCAACCGTGACACCCGCTCTAACTCGGCTGTCTTCAGCTGCACCTCCTGCTCAAGCTGCTTCAGATACTCCTGCTCCAGC
>CAZOTC010000371.1:0-2598 GCA_964582605.1 uncultured Geobacter sp.
CCGTTCTGCGTCCTGCTGGAGGCAGCCCTGCAGCCCTGCGGCTGGCTGGCAGCCTATGTGGGCTCAGCCCTGACCGCACCCACGGATATCTCCTTCCGCAACCTGGGGGGCAGCGCTGTCCAGTACCGGCCGATTACGCCTGACAACGGCACCCTGACCTGCGCTGCCAAGCTGACCAAGGTAGCCACCAGCGGCGGCATGATCATCCAGGAGTTTGACTTCAGTGTGGCTGATCAGCAGGGGATGATCTACGAAGGTCAGACCATGTTCGGCTTCTTCTCCAAAGAGGCGCTGGCCAACCAGATCGGTATCCGTGATGCCAAGCCGTACCAGGCCACAGCGGATGAAGAGGCTCGCGGCCGCAGCCTGGAATATCCCGTTACTGCACCGTTCCCGGACAGCATGCTGCGGATGATTGACCGGATTGACTGCTGGGTTGCTGATGGCGGCCCGAACGGGCTGGGCTACCTGCGGGGCACCAAGCAGGTGGATCCTGATGAATGGTTCTTCAAGGCCCATTTCTATGAAGACCCGGTAACCCCCGGCTCCCTGGGACTTGAATCGTTCCTGCAACTGCTCAAGTTTGCAGCTGTTGAGCGCTGGGGCTGGCAGGATGGGCAGATCCTGGCCTGTACTGCCCTGAACCAGAAACACCGCTGGCTCTACCGTGGCCAGGTGGTGCCGACCAACCGGACCGTGACCGTGACCGCCTGGATCACGGCGGTTGATGATCAGCAGCGTCTGCTGACTGCCGGCGGATTTCTGTCCGTGGATGATAAGTTGATTTACCAGATGATTGATTTTACAGTGCAGATGACAGATGAATAGAACGCGGATGACACGGATCTGGCGGATTTGAGCAGATAAATCTCAACCCTAAAAAATGCAAAATGAATTCTGAGCTAAAATGTAGATATTGATCCGCGTGTATCTGCACAATCTGCGTAATCAGCGTTCCATTATCATGGTTTTTATCAAAACAAGGAAAATCTAAATGAAGTTCAATAAAGTCTTTATTGAGGCGCTGGAGTACGAACTGGCGCCGGTGGTTGTTTCAAGCAGTGATCTTGAAGCGCGTCTGCAGCCGCTGTACCGCGAACTGCGGATAGCACCGGGTCAGTTGCAGGCGCTGACCGGCATCCGCGAGCGGCGCTGGTGGGAGCCGGGCTATCCGCTCTCCCATGGTGCCATCATGGCGGCCCGCAAGGCACTTCTGAACAGCGGCGTTGCAGCATCGGATATCGGTGCCCTGCTCTACACCGGGGTCTGCCGCGAGCAGTTTGAACCAGCCACAGCCTGCAGGGTTGCTGACGGCCTGGGTATCAGCGGCGATGTGGCGATTTTTGACCTGTCCAACGCCTGTCTGGGTGTGCTGAACGGCATCCTGGATGTTGCCAACCGGATCGAACTGGGTCAGATCAGGGCAGGTCTGGTGGTCTCCTGCGAATCTGCCCGTGAGATCAACGAGGTGATGATCGCCAAAATGCTGGAAGAGCGCAATATGCAGCACTTTGCCAACTCTCTGGCCACCCTGACCGGCGGTTCCGGAGCTGTGGCCGTGTTGCTGACCGACGGTTCATTCGGCAAGCGCAACCTGCACCGCCTGCTGGGGGGCACCACCAAGGCAGAACCGCGTCACCACAACCTCTGCCTGTGGGGTGTGGGGCCGGACGGCAAAGGGGGCTATCAGCAGTCCATGGCAACCGATGGGGTCAATGTCATGAACCATGGCGTAGAGCTGGGTAAGCGCACCTGGGAGTCATTCCTGCCTAATGTTGGCTGGAATGCCGCCATGATCGACCGGGTGATCTGCCACCAGGTCGGATCCGCCCACCAGAGCATGATCCTCAAAACCTTAAACATCCCTGCTGATAAGGACTTCACCACCTACGAATTTCTGGGAAACATGGGTACGGTCTCCCTGCCGCTGACCGCTGCTCTGGCTGTGGAGCGTGATGTACTGCTTGCAGGGGATAAAGTGGCGTTTTTAGGAATCGGCAGTGGCTTGAACTGTATGATGTTAGGGATCGAATGGTAATGAATCCTGATCTCGCACAACACTATCCCTTCAAAAGCAACTATCTTGATCTGGACGGTCTCAAGTACCACTACCTGGATGAAGGCACTGGCCCGACGGTGGTAATGCTGCACGGCAACCCATCATGGTCGTTCTACTACCGCAACCTGGTTACAGCCCTGAAAGACCGCTTCCGCTGCATTGTGCCGGATCATATCGGCTGCGGCCTGTCCGACAAGCCGGGTGATGACCGCTACGACTACACCCTGCCACAACGGGTAGCTGACCTGGAACGACTTCTGGACAGCCTTGATCTGCCGCAGAAGATCACCCTGGCGGTGCATGATTGGGGCGGTATGATCGGCATGGCCTGGGCCATACGCCACCCGGAACGGATTGAGCGGCTGGTGATCCTCAATACCGGAGCATTCCCATTGCCCAAGGCCAAACCGTTTCCGCTTGGTCTGCGGATCTGCCGCGACACCTGGCTGGGCACCCTGCTGGTGCGGGGCTTCAACGCCTTCAGCCGTGGTGCTGCCTGGGTGGGCTGCAAAGAGAACCCGATGTCTGCGGAGCTGCGG
>CAZOTC010000372.1:0-2585 GCA_964582605.1 uncultured Geobacter sp.
CAGACTGTTGTGGCCGCTTGCCGATCATCAATAAGGCGCGGCGCAGGTCATTCTGGAATATGATCGCCAGGATAACCGGCATGGAGAGGGTGATTGCATCAATAACGCGGACAAGCGGGACAAAGCCGCTTAAGCGGGAGATCAGGGAAAAAACAACCAGCACCCCCATAACTGCCAGCAGACGCGCTGCAACGTCACGCCGGATCATGAGGGAAAAGAGATAGATCAGCGCAGCCAGGATGATGCTGTCACTGATACCGGTAAGATCTGTGGGGCAGCTCATGAATAATTCCGTGGGTCAGGACGGGAGGTTATTGATGGCGTGGGCCATCAAGGCTACATCTTTCATGGCCTGTACATCATGGACACGAAGAATCTGTGCTCCATTGGCTACCGAAAGGGCAACGCAGGCTGCAGTGCCGAACAGACGGTCACCGGTTGCTTCCCTTTGCAGTGTTGTGCCGATAAAAGATTTGCGGGAGGCACCGATCAACAGGGGGCAGCCCAACCCTCGCAACTCGGACAGGCGGTGCAAAAGCTGTAGATTGCCGGCAGCATCCTTGCCAAAACCGATGCCGGGATCAAGCACGATCTGGTTTCGCAGCACACCTGCAGACAGGGCATCATCAAGGGATCGTTTCAGTGCACCGGAGACTTCTCCCATCAGGTCGTCGTATCCGGTCTGTTGCTGCATCTGCTGCGGAGTGCCACGGGTATGCATGATTACCAGACCGGCCTTATGTCTGGATACCGTTGCCTTCATTTCAGGATCGAAGGTGAGGCCACTGATGTCATTAACGATCTCTACCCCGGCAGCCAGGCAGGACTCAGCCACAGAACTCTTCCAGGTGTCAACAGAGAGCGGGACCGTAATCCTTGATGCAAGCGCCTCAATCACCGGCAGTACCCGCTCTGTCTCGATCTCTGCCGATACTGACGGTGCCCCGGGTCTGGTGCTTTCACCTCCGATGTCAATCAGATCGGCCCCTTCTTCAACCATTTGTAAAGCCCGTTCAACAGCACGGAGAGGATCGTTATGCCGTCCCCCATCTGAAAAAGAGTCGGGTGTAACATTAAGAATGCCCATGATCAGCGGGCGGTCGAGCTTGAGTGTGCGTCTTGACGTCTGCCAGAATGCCGGCGGATTCGTCATCGTTCTCAGTAGTGCGGCCAGCTCTCTGGACAGTTGTTGCAGGCCGAACGGTTGTCCGGCAAGTTTGCTGCATAGTCCGGCCAGCTGTTTGGCGGTGCCGATCAGTAGCAGGTCGGTTGCTGTAATCGAACAGGCCACCGTACCCCGTGCAACAGCTGCATCCCCACCCAGCGAGAGCATTTCCTGTTTGATTATGTTTGCTGCAGCAGGTCGCAGGCTCTTGACCAGTAGCGCATGGTGCTCCAGCTTGGGAAGCATCCTGACTATGCCGGCAGGATCGACCCCGATCCGTTCAAGTTCCTGTTGGGCAACAGCAGCCGAGCTGAGTCGCAGGGGACGAAGCGTGTACCCTTGTCCTTTGTTTCTCGCACCGTGCCCCGGCTCTTCTGTCACGCCTGAATATCCACCGGTTTAGGCGGTTCAGTCTCTTCAACAGTCGCAGCGGGCTGCTCTGCCTTTATGCCGGTGCAGACCGGCCCTTTGCCGGCAATGATATCATCAACTTCCTGGCCGCTCAGGTTTTCTTTCTCGATCAAACAAAGCGAGAGCTGATGCAGTACAGCTTCATGATCCCTCAATATAGTAATGGCGCGGGTGTAGCTCTCGTCAACAATCCGCTTGATCTCCTCATCTATTTTGATAGCGGTCTCTTCACTGAAGTTCTTGTGCATAGCCATGTCGCGGCCCAGAAAGATCGACTCATCCTTCTTGCCCAGTGAAACAGGCCCCATCAGATCACTCATACCCCATTCACAGACCATCTTGCGCGCCATCTCGGTGGCCCGTTCAATGTCGTTGCCGGCCCCGGTGGTAAAGGTGTTGAAGATCAACTCCTCTGCCGCACGACCACCCATCAGCACGGCGATACGGCCAAGCAATGACTCGCGGTTGTAGCTGTGCTTGTCTTCTATCGGCAACTGCATGGTAACACCCAGTGCGCGACCGCGGGGGATGATCGATACCTTGTGGACCGGGTCGCTGCCCGGTACCATCTTGGCCACCAGGGTGTGACCGGCTTCATGGTATGCGGTGCTTTTCTTTTCCTCATCGGAAATGACCATGCTGCGGCGTTCAGCCCCCATCAGGACCTTGTCCTTGGCTGCATCAAAGTCCTGCATGTCCACGGATTCCTTGTCTTTGCGAGCAGCAAGCAGGGCGGCCTCGTTGACCAGGTTGGCCAGGTCTGCTCCGGAAAAACCGGGGGTGCCACGGGCAATGGTTTCCAAATTGACTTCAGGAGTAAGTGGTACTTTTTTGGCATGTACCGTCAGTATCTGTTCGCGTCCCTTGACATCCGGACGCGGCACTACCACCTGGCGGTCAAAACGGCCGGGACGTAACAGGGCCGGATCAAGTACGTCAGGACGGTTGGTAGCAGCGATCAGGATCACCCCTTCATTGGACTCAAAACCATCCATCTCAACCAGCAACT
>CAZOTC010000373.1:0-2573 GCA_964582605.1 uncultured Geobacter sp.
AATTCGATATGGGGCGGTTTTGAACTGCGCAAGAAGTTCTCCCGTCTTTCAGTTACCGCCGATTTTTTAAGCACCTTTACCGGTCAGGATACCGGCGGAAAACTGATTGACAGTGATTGGGATGATGAAACTGATCCCAGACGCCTGACCGTCTACAGCGCATCCCCCTGCCGGTTGAATATCGGATACGAAGCTGGTGGCGACATTGATCTGCAGATAGCTGATCTGCTGTATCTCCCCTCAGGCTTTGACCTGCGGCCCCTGATCGGTTTTCGCTGGCAGCGGTTTTCGTTAACGTCCCATGACGGTATACAATACAACCTGGGCGCATCCGGAGATGATCCGCCTGTGGAGTTGCTGCCGGGCAACGGCATTGCTTTTGAGCAGAACTGGTACCGCTACTATCTTGGTTTCCGGGCCGGTTATGAGTGGCGTTCGCTCCCCTGGCTGCATCGTCTGCACCTGTTGACACAGTTTGACTGGAGTTATACTGAGGGGGAAAATGTTGATCACCATCTGTTACGAGCAGGAAGGCGTTTTACCGAAGAACGGACGACCGGAGAGGCGTGGCATGCTGCTGTCGGTTTGCAGTTCGGTATTTCGCGGAACCTGGATCTGGGGATAGATGCCGATTACCTCACCATTCGTACCACCGGCTGTCACACCTTGCGGAATGAGTTGTTCAACATCAATACGACTTTTACAAATGGTGTCAAGGTCTGGTCTGAACAGTACGGCATAACCCTAAAACTGGGATACCGGTTCTGATCCTGTTGTGAAGGCTTTGTTGCATGAGGCGCTCACAAAATAACCGGAGCCGACCATTTACCGTAGAAGTACGTAAGCAGGGATAACCTGAGAGGAGCGTCTCATGAAGAAAAAATTATTGAACCGGTTTCGGGCAGCACTTTTTCCCATTCTGGGGTTGATGGCCCTGTTGTCGTTGGTCGCCTGTAGCGATAACACGACGTACATTACCTCCGCTTCCGGGGATACCAGGGCGGATCAGTTTATTTCGTCGCTCAATTCCATCGGCTACAGCGTGAAAGAGGGCTCAGCACACCTGATTGATCCGGCCTATTATGTAAATTACAAAGTCGTTGACTCGGCTGCGGGCAATAATGCCGGCCAACCCTACAAGCGACTGCAGATACCGGAATATCAGGGGGGGGCTGCAACGACGGAAGAGACCACGAACGGGGTTTTCCGGCTCCAGCCGTACGAAGCGATCGTCTATCTGGGACCTACGCCGCCGAAGGGTGATTATTTCAGCTTTACCCCTTTCCTCTGGGCCCGGGGTGTTGACAAGAAACCTTCGAATACGAACCCCCTGAAGGTTGACTGGATTTTTGCAGCTCTGGGTGATCCGCTGAATAACCTGCAGATCAAGGTTGAGGGTGGCGGCAGCACCTTTCAGAAAAACACCATGATCATCTTCACTGCCGACCAGGGGGTGAATGACCGCATTGTGGCCCAGGCCAAGGCGGCCGGTTATCCCGAATCGATGATCAACACCTATATCATCCCGTCCAAACTGCTTCAGATGGGGGTTGATAACCGCCTTAAAAACGACTCATTCCTGATACTGGTCCGTACCGCCAACGTGTATGAACCGCAGGCGCTCACTGACTATAACAATAACGACCACTATGCGCGGATCTTCCGTGTCACCCCCGCTACCGTCCCGGCTCCCCTGCAACCGTATGATACGCCTCCTATGGCCGTCCGGGATGTCAAGCCCGAGGGAGAACTGGTTGATCCGCGCATCCATGACGGAAAGACCCTGGCTCAAAGTCTGGATGATCTGAAAGAAGCCATCATCAGGCAAACGCAGTACGTGCAGCACAAACCGTACGAATCGGTCAGGTGGTTTGCCGAGTCCAGGGATGTTTTGCTGAACAAAGACAGTGCATCTGCCGACTACCACAAATATGTTGCCGGAGAGGCTGCTGATACACCGTACCTGCGTACGTCTTCAGCAGGGGTGGCCGCCAACTTTACCCTGGGAGAAGATGAGATGGTGATTGTCTACGGCGTGAATCATGAAGCGACCGGGCTTTCCACCTATTCAAATTTCAGCGTTTACAGTGAAAGGGTTTTGAACCCGTTGCCTACCCTGGATTACACCTTCGGGTATGGCAACCCGGTCTGGTCCGGAATAACCGGTATGGGCAGCAAGGACAGCAAGGACCCGATCTACGGATATAATCATTTTACCAACAGCGCCTTTAACTACCTGCCCCGGACGAACCCCCACGCAAAGTACCTCTATGCGGTCAGGGTGCTCCGCAAGGCACCGGCCGATCCGGACAAAAAACCGTGGATTGTTGTGCCGGAACCGACTGCCGAAGGAGGACCGGCCTCGGGCATCGCCCTGACTGATCCGGTAACCATCGGTTATCGGGCGTACGTCAACCCGAAAACAACCCACGGGCCCGGCTATAACGACATCATCCCGGACCGTGCGATCTGGTTCAGGCTGAAGTAGCTGAAACTCAGGTTCGGAAAGTTCAGTCAAAGCCGTTCCATAAGCAGGTTCCCTTCGACTCCGCTCAGGGCGCCTTCCTGTGCGC
>CAZOTC010000374.1:0-2568 GCA_964582605.1 uncultured Geobacter sp.
CCAGCAATACCAGTCGCGACATCCGACTGAAGGGCCTGACAACAGGAGCGCACGACTTTATTCATATCCCCTATGATCCGGAGGAGCTCGTAGCTCGGGCAAAACTGCACCTGAACGCAAAACGCCGTGAAGAGGAGCTTCGCAAACGCAACAAGGAACTTGAACTGCTTTCGCATAAAGACGCGCTGACCGGCGCCTTTAACCGGCGCTACCTCTGCCACATCCTCAATGTCGAACTGGGCCGGGCGGCACGCACAGACGGCATGGTGTCGGTGTTGATGCTTGATATTGACCACTTTAAAGAGATTAACGACAGATTTGGTCATCAAGCAGGTGATTTGGCGCTCAAAAAAGTGACGGCAGAGGCCACAGCCCGCTTACGGGACTATGACCTCTTTTTCCGGTATGGCGGCGAGGAGTTTGTGGTGATGCTGCCCGACACCAGCAGGCGTGAGGCCTTGAAGGTGGCCCATCGGCTGTGCCAAAAAGTCCGTGCGATAGCTTTTCCCAACATCTCCCCCGACCTGAAGGTAACGGTCAGCATCGGTGTTGCAGCATATCCGGACAATGATGTCTGCTCCGTTGAGGAGTTGCTTGCGCATGTCGATCAGGCGCTGTATCAGGCCAAGCAGGGCGGCAGGGATCAGGTGGCGTAATTCCTGCCTTACTGAACTGCCAGACCGCAAAAGTTCAGGAACCCAATATATGTAACGTCTTGACAGCCTGGCTGTCATATAAAACGGGGGTACCCCCAATACCGAAAGGAACATCAGAATCATGAAAAAACTGTCATCCGTTGTCGCTGCCGTTACGGTACTCGCTATCGCATCTTTTTCCTTTGCCGCAAGCATCAAGGGGCCGGTACGAAAAATCACCCCTAATGCCGATGGCAGCTTTACGACTGTTGTGAAAGACGAGGCAAGCGGCAAAGAGTTTGTGATCGAAGTAGCCGATGATCTGACCAAGGACAAGCTCAGCAGCAAAAAAATTATGATTGACGATGATGTGAAGGTGAAATTTGAAGAGAACAGCGGCAAAAATATCAGCGCAAAATTCACAAAATCAGCAGGCTGCTGATATCCACCGGCACGGAGCTGCAATTTCACCCCACGGGTGCTATCCAGGGGGCGATAATTTGACGAGACAGACCGACCCTTGAAGTGGAAGTGAGACAACTCAAAAGGGGTGGCCAGAGTGCCACCCCTTTTTTAGTCCAACAGATCTTGAAACCGCTCAGATGGCTATCGATCAATCCGCAACACCGACTCCTCCCACCAGCACCTGCTGTAGCCTCCCCCGCTCCAGTAACCGTTCAGCACTGAAGTCGCCTGCAAGTGAAACAACCTGCAGGTCTGCCCGCATCCCTGCCTGCAGAGCACCGACCTGATCAGCCAGACCTATGCCGGCTGCACCACCTCTAGTTGCCATCTCCAGCAACCTCTCCGGCCCCAGTTCCCCCTTATAGCGATCCAGGGCGAAACGGATCTCATCCCACAGAGAAAGCGAATCATTGCTGGCCAGCGAGTCAGTACCCAGGCAGAGCGCAATCCCCAGCTTGTTAAAGAGGTGCACCGGTGCAGTGCCAACGGCAAGACGTTCATTGCTGCGCGGACAGAGGCAGAGGGTGACGCCGCGTTCCTGCAACAGGGCAGCATCAGCCGGGGTCAGCTGCACCCCGTGTACCGCCAGGGTTGAAGGCCCCAGCAGCCCTCCGTCATCAAAAAAACGGGCCGGTGTGGTCCTGCGGGGCGCTGGCAGGTAATCCTGCCAGCCAACCAGCGGATACATCTTTTCAGCCAACGGCCCGGATGAATCAAACAGCAGATCAGACTCCTCCTGTGATTCTGCCAGATGCAGCGCAAGTGGCAGTTTCCTCTGCCTTGCAGCAATGGCAACGTCTGCCAGAAAGTTACTGTTCAGGGTATAGGGGGCGTGCGGCGAAAGGCCTGGGTGCCGGATGCCGCCAACCGTCTCGATCGCCTCCATCACCCTGGTCAAACGCGGCTCAAAGATCTGCCTATCCTGCCCGATTAATTCCAGATAAAGCCGTCCACCAATGTCAGCTCCACCATAGGCCGGCAACAGGTCCGCTGATGTGACAATATCACCTACAGTCGTGGTACCAGCCCGCAATGAAGCGGCAATGCCAGCCTTCAGCGACGTCCTGTTCTCTTCCGGTGTCACACCGCGCCGCACCTTGATCATCTGAATGATCCAGTCCACAAAGCGGTGGGGATGGTAATCCAGACCATCCCTTAAACGCCAGGCCGGAAAGTGGGTCAATTCAAGATGGGTATGGGCATTGACAAAGCCAGGCATGATCACACAGCCGGGATATTCAGCTGTTGGTTGGCCATAACGGGCGATCAGCTCGCGGGCTGTTCCGACCTCCAGAATCCGGCCATTCGCAATTGCCAAGGCAGCGCCTGCCACGGGTGGGCATCCTGGATTGTAGAGCCAGGAAGCGGTATACAGCGTGATAGTATCCATGCCAGCAAGAGTACCACGGATTTCAAAATAGAAAAGCCCCTGATTTGCAGATCAGGGGCCGTCAACGTGTCGCTGGAG
>CAZOTC010000375.1:0-2561 GCA_964582605.1 uncultured Geobacter sp.
CAATATCCTTCTGGGTATAACCAACCACCGTCGGCTTGCCGGTGGTACCGGAAGAGGCATGAATCCGGACAATTTCCTCCATTGGCGCTGCAAACAGGCCATAGGGATAGGAGTCGCGCATATTCTGCTTGGTGGTAAACGGCAGACGCCGCAGATCAGCCAGTGATCTGATATCCTCCGGCTTGACACCGGCAGTATCAAAGGTCTGCTTATAGAACGGTACATTGGCATAGACCCTGCTGACCGTGGCCTGCAGACGCTTGAGCTGCAACGCCTCCAGGGCAACCCGCGGCAGGGTCTCAATCTCTTCGTTAAAATAGTTGGCCATAGAAAAACTCCAAAACAAAAAACTGAAATTATTAACGCAGAGAAGCAGAGACGCAGAGAAAACAAGTAAAATAAAAAAGGTGAAAAACTACTGTTTTTTCTCTGCGACTTTGCATCTTTCTTCTAACCTCTGCGTTAAAAAGCCTTTTTATGACTACAACCCACGACCAAACTCAAACGCCTTCAGGTTAATCTCCAGCGCCTTTTTAGGCACCATCTTCTCAAGCGCCTGCTGCCAGATTGCATCACTTATCTGCAGACGCTTGGAAACCGCACCCAACATGACGGTGTTGGCAGCCCTGACATCGCCAGCTTTCAGCGCCAAGCCTTGACCATCAACCAACAGGAAATCAGGGAAGTTGGACTGTATCTTTTCAGGTAGAGCTTGAGGATAGGTTGCCTGCCCCAGCAGTACCGATGGCGGTGCGATCTTGTAGTCGTTGGCCACTACGGTGGCGCCCTGTTTGAGCAACGGCAGGTAGCGGTAGGTCTCCAGCAGCTCAAAGCCGAACAGGATATCCCCTTCCCCTTCAGGAACCACAGGAGAGAATACCTCGCTACCGAAACGGACGTGGGAAACCACGCTGCCGCCCCGCTGAGACATACCGTGGATCTCGCTCTTTTTGACATCATGACCCGCCAGCATGAACGCCTCGGACAGGATCTCCGAAGCCAAAAGAATGCCTTGGCCGCCGACCCCCACCAGGAGGATATTGGTAATTGCGTTGCTCATTATTTTCTCCCCCCGATGGCATTGAATTTACAGAGCTGCTGACAAACCGTACAGCCGGTGCAGAGCTGCGGGTCAATAAAGGCCTTGCCCTTGTTGCCGTCCGGATTGGGCTTCCACTCAATGGCCGGGCACCCGATCCGCAGACAGGCCTTGCAGCCGGTACACTTGCCCTGATCAACTTCCAGGATGGTGCCCTTTTCAAACCGTCCAGCCCCCTTGATCAAGACGCAGGCGCGATAAGTTATGATGACCGATGGCTCCGGACGCTCCATCTCTTCACGGATCGCCTGACGGGTTGCATCAAGGTCATAAGGGTCTACGGTGCGGACATGCTTGATCCCCAGCGCCTTGCAGAGCTCTGGGATATTAACCTCCTCAGCCTGCTCACCGGACAGGGTGTAGCCGGAGGCCGGGTTTTCCTGACGGCCGGTCATGGCGGTGATCCGGTTATCCAGAATCACCACGGTTGCCGGAGCCTTGTTCCAAGCCATCTCCATCAGGGAGTTGACACCGGTATGCAGGAAGGTGGAGTCGCCGATCACGGCAACTACCCGCTTCTGCTCCTCTGGCGCCAGGGCACGGACAATGCCGGAGCCCATGCTGATCGAGGCCCCCATGCAGACGCAGGTATCCATGGCATTGAGCGGCGGCATAAAGCCCAGGGTATAACAGCCGATATCGCCGGTTACATAGGCGTTGGCACGATTCAGCTCATAGAACAGGCCGCGGTGCGGACAGCCGGGACACATATTGGGTGGACGGGGCGGCACCGGCTCGACTGCAGCAGCTTGAGCAGCACCAGCAGGGATGATGCCGGCCCCGGCAAAGGCATCACGAATCCGGCCCGGTGACAGCTCACCGCAGAGCGAGGTCATCCCCTTGCCCCGGCAGGCGATCCCCATGGCCTTGACTTGGTCCTCGAAAAACGGATCAAGCTCCTCCACCACAAATAACTGCTTGACCTTGGTGCTGAACTCTTTGATCAGGTTGGTCGGCAACGGCCAGACCATCCCCAGCTTCAAGAGACTGGCATCCGGCAGTGCCTCACGCACATACTGGTAGGTCACCCCGGCGCAGATTACCCCGATTTCACTGGAGCGGATCTCCATCCGGTTGACGGCAGCAGTATCACCATATTCCGACAACTTGATTGAACGTTCTTCAACCAGTGGATGCCGTACCCGGGCATTACCCGGCAGCATCACCAGCTTGGGGGCATCCTTAACCAGCTTGGGAGCCGGCAGGTCGGTTCTACGCTCACCCAGCTCCACCACTGACTTGCCATGGGAGATACGGGTGCAACTGCGCAGCATCACCGGGGTGTCAAACTGCTCGGACAAATCAAATGCCAGACGGGTAAAGGCCAGACACTCCTGGGAGTCGGCAGGCTCCAGCATCGGCACCTTGGCAAAGCGGGCGTAGTTGCGGCTGTCCTGCTCATCCTGAGAGGAGTGCATCTCCGGGTCATCGGCAGCAACCAGCACCAGACCGCCTTTCACAC